>DASVCN010000014.1 GCA_036381595.1 Trueperaceae bacterium
CCAAAAGACCATTCTGCTGAAGTTTTGGGTCGGGCGGCGCGGGTTGGCGCCGCCCGATTCTCGTCCCGCACGACGATATGAGCGTGCAGGACTAGAGGATCAACGGAAGGGCATCCCGAAGATGAGGCCGCCGTCGTAGTACTGGGCGTTCAGGCCGCGGGGGATGTCGAACGGCGTCTCGGGACCGAGGTTGCGAGCGTAGATCTCACCGTAGTTCCCTACCTGGGCGATCGCCTCGCGGATCGCCGTGGGCTCGAGTCCGAGATCCTCGACCGCGCTGGGGTCGACACCCAGGAGCCGCTGTACGTTCGGGTTCTGTGTGGTTTCGGCCACCTGATCGACGTTCTCCGAGGTCACCCCGTACTCCTCGGCCTCGAACAGACCGAATACGACCCACTTGACTATGTCGAACCACTGGTCGTCGCCGTGACGGACCGCCGGGCCGAGCGGCTCCTTGGAGATGGTCACGTCCATGATCTTGTGCGCTTCGGGGTTCTGCAGCGTGATCAGGCGCGATGCGAGGCCCGACTTGTCGGTCGTCCAGGCGTCGACGTTACCGGCGTCGTAGGCCGCCACCAGCTGGTCGGCGGTCTCGAAGGTGACCGGGGTGTAGTCGATACCCAGAGCACCGAGGACGTCGGCGAGGTTGAGTTCGGTGGTCGTACCGATCTGCACACCGATGCGAAGGCCCTGGAGGTCCTGGAGGGTATCGATGCCCGAGTCGCGGGGCACCATGAAGCCCTGACCGTCGTAGAAGGTCGTGGGGGCGAAGTTCAGGCCCAGTTCCGTGTCACGCGTGGAGGTCCAGGTGGTGTTGCGGATGAGGACATCCACCTCACCGGTCTGCAAGGCGGTGAAACGCTCCTGCGCCGAGAGGGGCCGGAACTCGACCGCCTGGGCGTCGCCAAGCACCGCCGCGGCGATGGCGCGGCAGAAATCGACGTCGAACCCTTCGTACTCGCCCTGTGCGTTCACGGAGCCGAACCCGGGAAGCTGGTCGTTGACGCCGCAGACGAGGTTGCCGCGCTCCTGTACCTCCTGGAGCAGGCCCTGTCCGAAGGCGGCGCCTGCGAGGAGCAGGGCAGCCAGAACGATCGTAAATAGTTTGCGCATCTACACGTCTCCCATCCGTTCAGAAATGTGCTCTGGTTTTCGTGCCGGGGGCCATCCTATCCGTTTGGGACGTTATCTGTAAAGTCGTGCAGCTTCGCGAAACTTTAATGGTGGGTGGTTCGCGGCTCCTTCGGTCGGGCGCCGCGCCCGCCTCCTACCGTCACCTGGCGCGCCAGAAAATATGCGAACCGGTCCCTTCCGGGACCGGTTCATGGGTCGCTACCGGCTCGCTGGCCGGGCGGAGCGCCGCGGTTCCAGGCTACGCCCCCGCGACTTCCTCCTTGGCGTCCACTTCCTTCTCACGCGCCTCGAGCTTGGCCTTGATCCGCTTGAGGACCGTGACCTCCTCCAGCGCGCGCTGGTCGAGAACGCTGCGTATGTCGCGGATCTGGCGCTGGATATTGGGGATCACCAACTGTTCGAGGGCGTTGACGCGGCGATTGGTCTTCTTGATCTCCTCGCCGATCCGCCTGAGACGAGTCTCGGTGGCGGCGACCTTGACGAGCGCCTCGGTGAGCGCCCGGAACTGGGCGGCGGCGTTGAGCGTCTGAGCCCCCGCGCCAACGGGCGAGAAAGGCAGTTCATCGCTGAACTCGGGCGGCTGGACCGCCGGCACCTTCACACCGAAGAGGTTCTCCACCCGGATGTCGACTTCGAGACTCTGCGGCGAGGCGAGGCTGAGGCTCTCGACCGCCTGGGGGCCGTCCCACGCCTTCGCCAGGAAGAGGCTGAAGTACGCCTCCTTGCTGCTGGCGAAGAGCGCCCGGCGAGCGGCCAGCGACGACTTCACCAGCTCGAAGAATTCGCCGATGAGGGCGTCTCGCTTACGCTTGAGCAGGTCGGCCCCTCGAACCGCCAGGCGCAGCTGATCGCGGCGTTGCAGCAGGTTCGATCTGGTCGGGGCGATTTGTTCTGCCACGAATGCCTCCTAGCCCGGGGCTAGACGCGATCCCTGCTGGAGGATCCCCAGAGTTCGTCCATCTTGGCGCCGTAGTACTTGTCGATCTGATCGGTCGACAGCCTGGTGAGCTCGCTCTTCGGCAGCAGCGAGAGAAGTGCCCAGGCGAGGTCGAGCGAGTCCTCGATCGCGCGGTCCTCGGATCCCTGGTTGATGAAGCGCTTCTCGAACTCGTCGGCGAACTGCAGGTAGAGCTTGTCGTTCTCGGACAGAGCGTCCTCGCCGGTGATCGCTACCAGCCGCCTCAGGTCGAGGCCGTTCGCGTAGGCGGCCTGCAACTGGTCGGACACGTTCTTGTGGTCCTTGCGGGTCTTCCCTTCCCCGATGCCGTTGTTCATCAGTCGCGAGAGCGACGGGCCCGGGTTGATGGGCGGGTAGATGCCCTTGTTGTGCAGGTCGCGTGCCAGGTAGATCTGCCCCTCGGTGATGTAGCCGGTGAGGTCCGGGATCGGGTGGGTGACGTCATCGTCAGGCATCGAGAGGATCGGCAGCTGGGTGACCGATCCCTTGCGGCCAACCACGACGCCGGCCCGCTCGTAGATCGACGCGAGGTCGGTGTAGGTGTAGCCGGGATAGCCGCGGCGCCCCGGGATCTCCTCGCGAGCGCCGCCGATCTCGCGCAGCGCTTCGCAGTAGTTGGTCATGTCGGTGAGGATGACCAGCACGTGGTAGTCGTGCTCGAAGGCGAGGTACTCGGCGGCCGTCAGAGCCATCCTGGGGGTCAGGAGACGCTCCACGGCCGGGTCGTCGGCCTTGTTCAGGAAGAGGACCGAGCGAGCGAGCGCCCCTGTACGTTCGAACTCCTGGGTGAAGAAGGTCAGCTCACGCTGGGTGACGCCCATCGCCGCGAAGACCACGGCGAACTCGGCGCCTTCACCAAGCACCTTGGCCTGACGGGCGATCTGCGCCGCGAGCTCGTTGGCCGGCAGGCCCGAGCCCGAGAAGATGGGCAGCTTCTGCCCACGAACCAGGCTGATCATGGTGTCGATGGTGGAGATACCGGTCTGGATGAACTCCTCGGGCTTCTGCCGCGCTACCGGGTTGATGGGCGCCCCGTAGATGGGCAGGCGCTTGTCGGCGACCACCGGCGGCAAACCATCGATCGGCGCTCCGATACCGCTGAAGCGCCGGCCGATCATCTCCTTCGAGACACCGAGACGCGCCACGTCCTCCACGAGGCTCACCGTGGTGCTAGAGAGGTCGATACCGGAGGTCTCCTCGAACACCTGGAGCACGGTGTACTCGTTCGACACTTCGATGACCTGACCGCCACGGATCCGGCCGCTGGCGTCCTTGATGTTGACGATGGCGTTGTAGGCCAGGTCGGGCGCGTTCTGGAGGAAAAGCAGAGGTCCCGAGACGTAGGAGACCTGGCTGTACTCCTTGGTGAGTAGGTTCTTGCTCATGCCGATACTCCCTTAGGCCGCCACGCCGAAGCCCTTTTCGAGCTCGGCCATGGTGCTGCCCTTGTAGGCGTCGAACTCGTCCTCGGGCACGTAGCGCGAGCGGTTTATCTTCTCGACGACCGGGTTGGCGAGGATCTCGTCGACGGTTGCGCCCGCCTCGAGGGCCTTACGGCTCTCCTCGTAGAACTTGAGCATCATCTGCAGCATGCCGTACGCCTTCGAGAGCGAGCAGGAGGCGTCGACGGGGTCGAAGCCGTTCTGCTGCAGGAAGTCCTGACGCAGGATCCGGCCCGCCTCGATGACGAGGCGCTCGTTGTCCTGGAGAGCGTCGGGACCGACCAGCTGCACGACCTCCTGGAGGTCGCTCTCACGCTGGAGCAGGTCTACGGCCCGCTGGACCAGTTCCGGATAGTCCTCGGCCACGTTCTCCCGGTACCACGGCTCGAGGATGTCGCTGAAGAGCGTGTAGGAGCGGTTCCAGTTGATGGCCGGGAAGTGACGGCGGCGGGCGAGCGCCGCATCGAGCGCCCAGAAGCAGCCGGTGATCCGCAGGGTCGACTGGGTAACCGGCTCGGAGAAGTCGCCGCCGGCGGGCGAAACCGCGCCGATGATCGAGACCGCTCCCTGCTCGCCGTTCTGGGTGATGACGCGGCCGCCGCGCTCATAGAAGGCCGCGAGACGCGAGGCCAGGTAGGGCGGGTAGCCCTCCTCAGCGGGCATCTCCTCGAGTCGCGAGGAGATCTCGCGCAACGCCTCGGCCCAACGGCTGGTCGAGTCGGCCATGACCGAGACGCGGTAACCCTGGTCGCGGAAGTATTCGGCGAGGGTGATGCCGGTGTAGATGGAGGCCTCGCGTGCGGCGACCGGCATGTTCGAGGTGTTGGCGATCAGCACCGTGCGGTGCATGAGCGGGTTGCCCGTCTGCGGGTCCTCGAGTTCGGGGAACTCGACCAGCACGTCGGTCATCTCGTTGCCGCGCTCGCCGCATCCAACGTAGACGACGATATCGGCGTTGCCGTACTTGGCGACCGACTGCTGGGTGACGGTCTTGCCCGATCCGAAGGGCCCCGGGATCGCGGCGGTACCACCCATGGTGAGCGGGAAGAGCACGTCGAGGATTCGCATGCCCGTGAGGAACGGCGTGACAGGGTCGAGCTTCTTCTGCACCGGCCGCGGCTGGCGCACCGGCCAGGGGTGGTAGAGCTTCAGCTCGGTGCCGTCCTCCAGGGTGGCGATCACGTCGTCGACGGTGTACTCGCCCTCGGCGACGATCTTCTTGATCTTGCCGCCCTTGCCTGGCGGCACCAGGATCTTGTGGGTGAAGGCGAACTCCGGCACCGTGCCCAGCACCTGCCCCGAAGCCACCTCGTCACCCTTGGCAACCTGCGGGGTGAACTTCCACTTGGTCTCGCGCGACAGCGATTTCACGGTGATGCCGCGCTCGATGTAGGTGCCCGACGCCTCCTGGATCTTGTCCAGCGGCCGCTGGATCCCGTCGAAGATGCCGTTGAGCATCCCCGGGCCCAGTTCTACCGCCAGCGGCAGGCCGGTCGAGACGACCGGCTCGCCTACGGTCAGACCGCCGGTGTCCTCGTAGACCTGCACGAACGCGGTCGTGCCGTCGAGACGGATGATCTCCCCGACGAGCTTCTCCTCGCCGACCCTGACGATGTCGTACATCCGGGCTCCGAGCATCCCCTGCGCGATTACGGCAGGCCCGGAGATTCTCTGTATCTTGCCTTCGATGGCCATTGCTTCTCCTATTCGAGTGGGAACCGTTGTCGGGAATTCCGCTGCGGTTACTCGAGCTTGATGTCGAAGCCGATCGCGCTTCGCACCAGTTCCTTCATATAGGCGGTCGCATCGTCCCCCTCGCCGAACGACGCCGAAAGACTGGGGACCGGCAGGATCACCGGCAGGTCCCGTCCCCGCATCGTACGAGCGCTGGCGTCGATCGGGTCGGCGATGAGTCCTTCGTCCACCACTACCAGTCCGTACTCGCCGGACTCGATGAGGTCGTCGAGCTCCGCCTCGGCCCCTTCCGGTTGCGACTCACGGACCTCCACCCCCGCCAACCGGTAGCCGGTCGCGGTCTCACTGTCGGTAAGTACGACCACGCGATGTTCAGGCATTCCCCAACTCCCGTTCGAGTTGCTCCCGCGGCACATCGTAGAACTTGCCCCGGGCGAGGAGGCGTAGCTTGGCGGCCTCGGCCTCCTTCTTCCGCAGGAAGTCGAGCGCCACGCCGGGACCCAACGGGTCGGAGAGAGCCACCCGGTGGGCGCTCTCATCGAGGATCCCGCGGATGACGGCGTCGGCTTCGCTAAGCGAGTCGGTCTCGGCGACCTCCGCGAACGCGGAACCGGCGAGGGCCGACAGGGCCGACTTGGAGGTGTCGGCGATAATGGCGTCGAAGGTGCCGCGGTCTATCTCGGCGCCCCCCGGCACGTAGAGTTCCTCTCTGGCGACGGTCCTGCCACGCAGCTTCAGTGCGGTACGGAGGTTGGTCGCGTCGATCTCCCGCTTGACATGGCGCCGCAACTCGCGGGGCGCATCGTACTCGTCGAGCGCGTCGAGGAGCGACTTGTAGCAGAAGCGGTCGAGGGTGAGTTCGAGGGTGTAGAGCTCCCCCTCCTGAGCGTAGCGTCTCACGGCCGCACTGAACGCCCGCGAGAGCGGGTGGCCGGTGACGGCCAGCGCCTGAGCCATCGAGGGCAGGTCGGGCGCCGCGGCGAGCGTCTCGATGAGCGCCGGGCGCATCTCGCCGGCCGGCAGGGCCACGTCGAGGGCGCTCTCGGCATCACGGCCGGCGTGCTTGGCGCGAGCCAGTGTCTTGAGGTTCATCAGGTCGTAGCTCAGCAGGAAGAGGGTGAGCAGCTCTCCCGGCCGACCGTCGGAGAAATCGAGGATCGAACGGGCGGTACGGCGGAAGTTCTGCGCCACGGCCCAGTCCAGGGCTTCCAGCCCGGAGGTGCGCGCCTGCGCCTCTTCCAGGTCCGCGACGTAGGACGTCTGCGCGACGGTGCCGGTGAAGGCACGGAAGTCGGTATCGGCGAGCGCCTGAGTGTAGAACTCCGGCTCGAGCAGCTTTGCCTTCATCCCCCGTATTCGGGCGTTGATGTAGCCGAAGTCGGAGGACACGCTACCCCTCCTTGCTAAGCAAGACCTGCGCCACCTCGGCCGCCAGTTCGCCGCGCAGCGCCGCGAGCCTGCCCGGGAGGGTGTTCTCGATCACCGCACTGTCGCTTGCGGCCTCGACCCGAACGCCCGCGTAAACTTTGGGGTCGGCGGTGATGCGGTCCTGCAGGCCGAGGCCCTTGGCCGCTTTGCGAGCGGCTTCATCGTCCTCTGGATCGACCTTGACGGCTCGGATCTCGCTCGGGTCGCTGCCGCTCGCCGCGACCGCTTCCTTCATGAGCTGGCCCAAGACTTCGACGTAGGTGGGTCCGCGGCGCAGCGCCGCGATCCGCTCCTCGGCCTCCTGGAAGACGGCGGCGATGGCGTCGTGTTGAGCGCGAAGCGTCAGCGAGGACGCCTCGAGTTGGGCGGCGCTGCGGGCGCGCACCAGGCCCGCGGCGCTCTGCGCTTCGACGCTTCGCTTACGGCTCGCGAGCAGCGTCTCTGCTTCGGCCCTGGCGCCCTCGACGATTTCCGAGGCGCGGGTCCGCGCCTCGGAAAGGATCTGCTCGATCTCCGCGCTCGCTTCTTTCTCAAGCAGAGCAGCTAGATCCGCCACGTATCAGCCTATCTGGCCGTTGAGGAAGAAGGCGATGACGAAGGCGAAGATGATGATGGTCTCGGGGATCACCAGGTAGATGAGGACCTGACCGAAGGCCTCGGGACGTTCGGCGATGGTGCCCGCACCAGCCGAACCGATGGAGGCCTGCGCCAGACCGGTACCGACAGCGCCGAGGCCGATCGCCAAGCCGGCGCCGAGGGCCATGAGGCCCGCGCCGACCGAGTCTCCGGCGGCGGCCACCTCGGCCGCCTCCTGCGCGAAACCTGTCGCGACGAGGGCGAGAGCGGCGATGAATCCGAGAACTGCGGTTACTTTCACGGCGACTTTCTTCATGCTTTTCCTCCAAGAAGACGGAATGGCTTGTACGGGCGCCCGTTGGCGTCGTAGAAACCGAACTTGGTGAAGAACTCCACATACTGCAATCGCAGAGGCTGCAGTGTGTGTCCGATGATGGTGAGCGCCACCGCGATCAGATGCACGGCGAGCGCGACGATGATCCCCAACAGCGCGCCCACGACGGGCACCGGGAGGGCGCCGGCGATCGCGAAGCCGATGTCGGTAGCGAGATTGGCGATCAGAGCAGCCGAAAGGCCGACCGCGAACAGTCGCAGATAGCTGAGGATGTTGCCCGAGTTCGAGATGAGCTCGATGATCATCAGCGGGATGCCTGCGAGGAACACGCTCAGCAGGAATACGGCGAGGCCGGCGATCACCACGATCCAGACGGCAGTGCCGAGCGCCCCCGTGAGGAAGGCGGTGGCGAAGACCACCAGCGCGATGAGGCCCGACACCATGCCTATGCCCTCCCAGAGGTGGGCCCGGTCGTGGTGGAGCGCGCCGTAGTAGGCGCGGATCACCCAGCCGCCGATCACCTGCAGCACCCCGAAACCGATGGTGAGCAGGAGCAGCGGCGTGAACTCCTCGACACGGAAGAGCAGGATCGGGATCATGCCGTGGTCCCCGTGCGCAGGCGGGTAGAAGACCGGGTTGTCGTGCGGCCAGTGCTCGAGGAAGTTGCCGAAGAACTCTCCGTAGATGAAGCCCCAGACGATCCCCCAGACGGACGCCCAGATCACCAGCGTGCCGATGGTCGGCAGCGAAGCGGGCGGGATGACGATCCCCAGCGGTCCCAGGTCGAGAGAGCTGCCGTTCCTGCCTCGATTCCTGAGCCAGAGGCCGAGGGCGAGGAAGAGCAGGCCGAAGCCGATGTCGCCCAGGACGATCCCGAAGTAGAGCGGGAAGAAGATCGCCAGGGTCCAGCTCGGGTCGAAGCTTCCGTAGCGAGGTGGCGCGAAGAGGGAGAGCAGCATCTCGAACGGTCGAACCCAGCCCGGGTTCTCGAGCTTGACGGGCACGTCGTGATCGTGATGCTCGTTCGCGGGCCGAGAAGCGGCGACGATTCCCTGCCCGAACTGCTTGCGAAGTCCCTCGATGACCCTGCGCGTCTCGCTGGCGGGTACCCAGCCGCGGAGGGCGACGCTGTAACGGCCACTGAGCAGGTCTTCGAGTTTCTCGAAGCGGACCTGCTGGTTGAGGGCGAGCTGATGGACGGCCTGAAGGCGTCCCCCGTTCGCTTCCCGGAGTTGCCGAAGCTCCTGCTCGAGCGACTCGATCCGTCGCGGGAGGGTCTGGGACCGCTCCTCCATCACGTGCACGGCCTTCGCCACACCCTGGTCGGCGTAGCGGCCGGGAAGAGTCAGCGGACTGATTCCCAGCCTGCTGAGCGCCTGACGGAGAGTGGACTCGTCCCGCTTGAGGGCTGCGGCCGTGACGAGCGTCTGACGGCCGTAGGGACGCGAGGCGAAAGCGACGTTGCCGCCGAGGGCGTCCTCGACTTCACTACGGACCTCGGCTACGGCATCGGCGGCCACCAGGAAGGCGTACCCGCTGAGATAACGGCTGCCCTCCAGCTGAGCGAGGGTAGGAGCGAGGGTGCGGAAGAGCGGGAGGTAGGTGCGGATCAGGTCGAGTTCGTCGCGCAACCTCGAGCGCTCGGCCACGACGTTGTCGACCTGGGGGCCGAGGTCGGCGAGGTACCTCTCGATCTCGCCGACCTCACTGGGCGCTTCGCTCCGCGGCGCCGGTTCCTCGTCACGCGCGCCGAGCCCGCTCAGAAGCGTGTCGGTACGACCGACGATCTTCGACCACCGCTCACGGTTCTGGCGGTCGTCGCCTTCGAGCGTGTACCTGACCAGCGACAGACCCTCTTCGGGCTCGAGCGGGTCGACCTGCACCACCCCGAGACTCTGCAGGCTCTGCAGCAGCTCACGGGCGATGCTCCGCCGGCCCACCACCGTCAGCTGGTCCATGGGCGTGATCACGGCAGTACTCGCTCCATGACCATGTCGACCGCGCGCTCACGGTTGCCCTTCGCGCGTGCCTCTATCTTCTCGGCCTCGGCCCTGGCACGCGCGAGGATCTCCTCGCGTGCGGCCGCGCTCTGCCGCTCGGTTTCGGCCCGAGAGGAGTCGGCGAACGCGGCCGCTTCGGCACGCGCTTTCTCGAGGACGGCTGCGGCTTCCGCCTGGGCCTTCTCGATGATCGCCGCGGCGTCGCGCTTCGCCTGTTCGACCTTGGCGATCACCGCCTTCTCGTGGTCGACCAGGTTCTGAAGCAGTTGTTCACCTTGAGCTTCCAAACGGCCCTCCTTTCACCCGGACTATCCCCGTAGAACTACTTCGTGTGTGGGGTCTGAATCGGTGTCCCGAAAGACGAAAAACGCGATGGTTGAGGCACCTTCGGCGTCAACGCGAAAGCATACCAATGGCCATTTCACCGTGTCAATCGAGACATTTGTCCCCCCTGAGAAGAGCATGAGCGGGGCCGCTGGCGCTGGTACACTCTCACCCCGGATGCGCCCCCAGACTGTGCCCGACCCCCGCAATAAGGAACTCGGCGCGTACTACACCGAGGCGCGGGTCGCCAGCGCCCTCTGCCGTTGGGCGATGCGCTCGTCGTCGGGGCGTCTGCTCGACCCCGCGTTCGGCGGTGGCGTGTTCCTGAACGCGGCCGTCCAGCTGGCCGGCAGACAGGGCCTCTGGGAGCTCACCGGTGTGGAACTCGAAGAGGCAGCGCACGCCCGCTGCGCGGCTCACGGCTCAGACTCGAGGCTAATCAACGCCGACTTCTTCACGCTAGGTCGCGGCGACCTCCCGCGGATGGACGCCGTCGTGGGCAACCCGCCCTTTATCCGCTTCCAGCGCTTCACCGGTGGCGTTCGAACGCTCGCACTCCGCCGCGCCCGTGAGACCGGGATCGACCTGCCGCCACTGGCGGGCTCATGGGTGGCGTTCGTAGCCCACGCCACGACGTTCCTCGCCAACGGAGGCAGGTTGGCGATGGTGGTGCCCGCCGAGGTGGGGCACGCGCCCTCCGCTCGCCCGCTGCTCGACCTGCTGCACCGTTCGTTCGTCAGCGTGACCCTCGTCTCGTTCCGGCGCTCGCTCTTCCCTCACCTCGACCAGGAAACGGTCCTGCTCCTCGCCGACGGTTACGGGAGGGGCGAGGGGCATCTCACCTCGCTGGTACTGCCCGGTCCCGAAGCGCTCGAGCGCCCCCTTCCGCGTCAGGGCGACCTTCCGCTCGACGCACGCGCGCTCATCGAGGGGAGGTCTGCGCTGGCGCATTCTTGGCTCGAAGGTCCGACGCTCGACCTCTACACGCGGCTCGCAGAGAGGAACGAGATCATCAGGCTCGGCGACCTCGCGCGAGTCGAGAGCGGCTACGTCACCGGCGCGAACTCCCACTTCCACCTGTCGCCTCGCAAGGCCGAAGAGTGGCGCCTCCCGAATGGCGCCCTGGTGGCCGCGGTCTTCAGACCTCGCGCACTGGCCGGCTGGAGATTCGGTCTCCCCGAGTGGCAGGCGGCTTCCCTGGCCGGCCACGCCGGCTACCTGGTGCAGGCGGCCGGATTCGAAGGCGACGGAGCGGTCGGGGCTTTCATCGAGAGGCTGCGGGAAGCGGGCGTCCATACTCGCTACAAGGCCCGTCACAGGCGGCCCTGGTATCGGATCGGCAGGGTTGCGGCCCCACCGCTGATCCTTCCTTCCATGGGCTCCGGCAGCCTGCCCCTCGTCCACAACGCGGCGGCCGTGGCGGTCCCGAATACTTTCCACGCCGTTACCCCGGTGGAGGGCGCCGAAGCCGAGGCTCTGGCAGCCTGCTGGCGCACCTCGCTCACGGATCTCAGCCTCGAACTCGAGGGGCACGGGTTGGGCGGCGGCCTCCTCAAGCTCGATCCGGGCGAAGCGCGCAACGTGCTCCTGCCGTCACCGGCATTGCTGCCGGCGGGGGGTCCGGGGCGCATCGCGGCGGCAGGAGATGCCGACGCGATGCGCGAGTGTGCCGACGAACTCCTGTTGCGCGGAGCGCTGGGGCTCGACCGTCAGGAGGTAGCGGCGTTGCGACGGGCCGCCGCTGACTTGCGAGCGAGGCGGTTGCGGAAGTAGCTAGCTTCAGTCGTGCGTCGGCTCGACCTCGAGCAGGTGGAACTTCGCACGACCCGAACCGTGCCAGCCCTCTCCGTCCCGGACATCCGGGTAGAGGGCGCGGAGTTCCGCCCGGCTCTGCGGCGTCAGCCGCTCCCACTCGGGCGGGCCGAAGGTCTCACCGGCCTCGACGTCCACCGTCACGAACTTGTGGTCCCCGCTGGCCATGAAGAACATCCCAGCCACCGCAGCCTCTACGACCTCGCCGGGCCGCGGCTCGGCGATGGTCAGCACGAGGGCGTCGAAGTGAACTCCTGGAGGCGTGCCCGTGCCCGCTATCCAGCCGTAGGCTCCCGAGAACCCCCGCAGGTAGGCGAGGGAATCGTCATCGGTCCGGAAGAACTCGCCTCGCTCCGAAACGTACCGGTAACGCTTCGGTTCGTGGGGTGGCTGTTCGATGACGACCCAGACCTTGTCCGGGAAGTGCGGGTGACGACGCTCGTATAGTTCCCGGCTCACGGAACCGACAGTAACCGAAGACCGGGGCTACGCCGGGCCGATCGACCAGCGCGCATCCGGTACCCCGCAACAGACTCGACGCTCGGCGCGCCGCAAACTCGTCAACAGACCCCCGAACTCCCAGCCAGCCAGGAGAGCACCATGAACGATCTCATCAGGGGAGCCATCGCTGGAGCGGCCGCGACCTTGCCGATGACCGCCACCATCGAACTGATCAACCGCAGCCTGCCGCCGGGCGAACAGCGCCACCTCCCTCCCAGGCAGATAACGGAAGAGGTTGCCGAGCGAGCCGACGTGAAGCACGAGACGAGCGAGCGGGGCCTGGATATCGCCACGATGACCACTCACTTCGGTTTCGGTGCGGCCATGGGCACGCTTTACGGCCTCGGCGCCCCCGCACTGAGGCTGCCTCCGGCGCTCACCGGGATCGGCTACGGGCTCGCCGTGTGGGCAGGCAACTACGCCGGCATCCTGCCAGCCCTGGGACTGCAGCGCGCACCGAAGCACCGGCCGGCATCACTCAACGCCACGATGATCATCGGCCATGTCGTCTGGGGAGCGGCCCTGGGCCTCGTGGAGGAGCGGTTGCGGGCGCGCCGCAGGGACGAGTGGCAGGAGTACCAGGAAGAGACCTACGCGGAAGCGAGGACGAGGTTGGCGCCGCAGGACCGGTGAGCGGAGCCAGCGGCTGCTGTTAGAGTCGAGCGGTGCGACTAGCCGTCCTCTCCGACATCCATGGCAACCTCGCCGCGCTCGAAGCGGTGCTCGAGCATCTATCCCACGAGGAGGTCGACGAGGTGGTGGTGGCCGGCGACCTCGTCAACGGGGCGCCCGACTCGAAGGTCTGCTGGGACCTGATCCGCTCGCTCGGCTACCCGCTGTTGCGTGGCAATCACGAGCGGTACCTGTTCGACCTGGGCACGCCTCGGGAGGATCCGGCGTGGCGAACGGAGAGGTTCGGGCCGGTCAGGTGGGCGGCGCGTCAGTTCGGTTCCGGCGAGCTGGAGGAGATGAGATCCCTGCCTCTCTGCTACCGCCCCGGTGACCACCCGGACCTGCTGGTGGTGCACGCCTCCCCACGAGCCGACGACACCAACGTCCGCCCCTACACTCCCGCTGCCGAGGTAGAGGCGCTCTTCGCGAACAACGGGCTCACCCTGGCCGTACGTGGTCACAACCACATAGCCAATCTGCGTACGCTCGGTGACCTGAAACTCGTCACGGCCGGCTCCGTAGGGATGCCGCTCGACGGCCAGGTCCTCGCCCAGTTCCTGCTGCTGGAACGCAGAGAGGGCGCCTGGCGCTTCGAGCACCGCCCGTTCCGTACGACGTCGACTCCACCGTCCGCCGATTCAGCGAGTCCGGTTACCTGGAAGAGGCTGGTCCTATGGCACGGATGCTCCTGCGGGAGATCGCCACCGCCAGCCATCACATGCTCCCTTTCCTGCGCTTCTGGTATCGACAACCGGAAGGCGACCGGCAACTTTTCGCTGAGGCGGTCGACGCTTTCCTCGAGCTGTACTGACTCGCCTCAGTTCCGCCTCCGCCGCAGGTACCCGGCCGGGACCCGCAGGCGCCGCTCCGCTTCGCGGGCAACCTGCTTGGCGGCGATCTCCTTCAGTTCGGCGTACAACCGCTCGAGCCGCTCGGCTGGCAGGGTCGCGTCGGCCAGCAGCGCCTGGATCTCCTCCATGCGGGCGAGCAGCCTAGTCTGCTGGCTCGACTTCTCGCTGTCCAGGTAGAGCTCGCGCAGTCGCGATAGGGACTTCTCGATGTGACCGTCCACGTCTATCCGCCCCTCGGTGTCGCCCGCCGCCTCTCCGAAGAGCCGTGACCAGACGACGCCCCCTTCGTCCCGTTCCCGATAGTGGAGCAGCACCTGGCGATCGTCGAAGTCACACTCCCGGCAAAGCTCGGCGAACTCACGCAGGAGCGAGTCGGGTGCGGGCGGCAGCGCCATCTCGACCCGTTCGAGCCGGCTACGCAACCGCTCCGGCTCCAGCAACAGCAGGGCGATGATCTCGAGCTCGATGACGACCGTCTGGCTCGCGGTTCCGCCGCGCCGCTTCATGCCCTTGACCTGCGTGTCGTCGAGTCTGCTCCCTCCGCGCACGGAGCCCAGCCAGGCGTCGAGTGCCCGCCCATCCATGCCCAGGCGGTCGATGACCAGCCGGCGCATCTCGCTGGCCACCGGGTCGAACACCGAGCGGGGCCGCAAGGCAGGAAGCAGCTCGTTGAGGATCGCCTTCTGTCCCGCCACGCTCTTCGCATCGTGCTTCTCGATGACGCTGTTGAAGCGGAACTCGACCTCCGAAAGCCCCTCGTCCAGGGCTGCCAGGAACTCCTGCAGGTGACCGCTCATGACCGCATCGGCCGGATCCTTGCCGAAGGGCACCTGCACCGCCCGGACGAGGAACTGCCGGCCCACCGCCTGTTCCAACCCCGACAGCACGGCGCGCTGGCCGGCCGAATCGGCGTCGAACGCGAGGTAGAGCCGCTGGACGTCGAGCCGGCTCAGGTGGTCGGCCTGTTGCGCGGTGAGGGTCGCTCCCAGCGCGGCGACGACATGCTCGACCCCGGCCTGGTGGAGAGCGATGACGTCCATGTACCCCTCCACCACGATGCACTCGTTCCTCTGCCGGATGGAGTTCCGTGCCAGATCGAGCGCGTACAGCAGTTCCCCCTTGTGGAAGATATCGGTCTCGGGGGTGTTCAGGTACTTGGGCAGAGAGTCGTCGAGGACCCTTCCGGCGAACCCGACGACACGACCCAGGGGATCGCGGATCGGGAAGATCACCCGATTGCGGAAGCGGTCGTAGCGACGCCCGCTCTCGTTCTCCGAGAGGAGTCCGGCGGCGAGCAGGTCGTCGTCACGCAGACCCTTGCCCAACCCGTGACGCAACAGGCCGTCCCAGCCATCGGGGGCGAAGCCGAGACCGAACTTGGTTATCGTCTCGTCCTCCAGGCCCCTCTCTAGCAGGTACCTCCTGGCGACGGCCCCCTCCTCCGACGCCAGCTTCGACGTGAAGTAGCCGAGGGCGAGTTCGTTGACGTCGTACAGGTCGTTGCGCCTGCGGTCGCGGGCGCCGGGCGGGGAGACTTCCACGCCGACCCTCTGGCCGAGCGTCTGGAGCACCTCGGCGAACGACATCCCCCGCGTCTTCATCACGAAATCGAAGACGTCCCCCTTCTCCTGACAGCCGAAGCAGTAGAAGAACCCGCGATCGCGGTGAACGTGGAACGACGGCGTCTTCTCGCTGTGGAAGGGGCAGAGCCCCTTGAGCTGGCCGCGGCCGGCCGGCTTCAGCGCGACCACCTCGCCGATCACCTCGGCGATGTCGAGTCGCTGTCGAATCTGCTCTTTGGCGTCACTCGCCACGACCCATCGCCTCCACGCGCTGAACCGGTCACCGGAGGGGCCCGAGGGCCCTACGCCCGCAGGTTACCACGGGCGAAGGCGGATTCCGGATCCGGCGAAAATGCCGTTCTGCACCCTCTCTCTGGGCTTGCTACCAGCTCGTCCTCGGCCCCTTCATGCGGACCCCGCTGTCGGGCGTCACGACCCCTCGCGCCTCGACCCGTTGGCACGGCGGCTCAGAAGGATCGGGGCGGCCTCGAGGACACGTCCCGTCATCGCCCGGGCGCGGGTCTCAGCCGGAGATGCGCACGCCCAGCGCGGTGACGAGGCCGAGCGCCTCGGGCAGGTCGACCCGCATCCCCAGGAGTTTGTTCTCGTAAGGCGACAGCGAGTAGTTCCGGGCGCCCCGCAGGTCGCACTCCCTCATGTCGTTGTCGACGAACCTGGCGCCGACGAAGTCGCTGCCTCCCAGATCGACCTTCCTCAGGTCGCAACCCCGGAACTCCGCCTCGGAGAGCCGGCAGGAGCGGAACGAGCAGGCGCGCAGGTCGCAGTCGATGAAGGCGGCGAGGGAGAGTTCGCAGTTGTCGAACGAAGCGACCATGCCGATGGCGTCTCTACGCAGGGCGCCGAAGTCGACACCGGTGAGCCTGCAGCCGTCGAAGGTAACCGAGTGAAGCAGCGCGTCGGTCAGGTCGATGGTCGAGAGTTCGCACCGTTCGAACGCGCACTCGCTGAAGTGGCTGCCGCGCAGCGAGACCCCTGACAGGTCGCAATCCGCGAACATGCAGTCGCTGAACCTAGCGCCAGCCAGCTCGCCTGGGGGGAGTTCGTCACCGGAGAACCGGCGATCTTCGAAACGACCGGGCTCCGTCATGCCTGCCACCTACCTCGGGCGCTCGACCGCTCGCGAGCCGGCGAAGCCGACACGCAACTCAGCCTCGTGCCGGGAACAGCGGCAAGTGTCCGAGCGCCACGACGTCGTCACGTTCGTCTCCTTCGGTGAACACGACCAGCGTGGCCACCACCTGGCCGCCGATCTCCAGCAGCAGCTCCCGCAGGCCCTCCAGCGTGCCGCCTGTGCTGACGACATCGTCCACTATCGCCACCCGCTTCCCCTCGATCCTGGGGATGTCGCTGCCGTCTATGACCAGGTCCTGAGGCTTTCCCGTGGTGATAGACAGGACAGTCCGTTTGACCGCGCCCACCATGTACGGCTTCTCCGTCTTGCGCGCCACCACGTAGGGGATGCCGGTGATACGGCTGAGGGCGTGGGCGAGCGGTACCGCCTTCACTTCGGGAGTCACCAGCGTCTCTATGCCCTCCGGCATGCACCTGGCCAGTTCCGCGGCCGCCTCTTCGGTCAGTTCGGTGTCACCGAGGAGGTTGAGGAGAGCGACGGAAACGCCGCCCACGTCGACGATCTGCAGCTTCCGCTCGAGCTTCCCGATGCGTACCGTGTGATGTTCCATGTCGTGACTTCCCTCTCGTTTCCCTCCCCCGCCCGAGTCAGCCTAGCCCGAAAGGCGGGTGCGTCGAGGCGGCCCTGCTCCAAGACCACACCTACTCGAAGACCACCGTCTTGTTGCCGAACACCAGGATGCGGTCCTCTATATGAGCAGCGACGGCTCGGGCGAGCACGGTCCTCTCGATCTCCCGGCCCACCCTGGCCAAGTCGCTCACCGACTCTCGATGCGAGACGCGGTGCACGTCCTGTTCGATGATCGGGCCCTCGTCGAGTTCGTCGGTGACGTAGTGCGCGGTCGCACCGATCAGCTTCACCCCCCGCTGATAGGCGTTGCGATATGGGTTCGCGCCCACGAACGCCGGCAGGAACGAGTGGTGGATGTTGATGATGCGCTCGCGCCAACGCTGCACGAAACCGGGCGAAAGGATCTGCATGTAGCGAGCGAGGACGATGTAGTCGACCTGTCCGTCGAGCAGTTCCAGCATCGCCGCCTCCTGCTTAGCCTTCGTCTCCTTGCTCACCGGCAGGTGGTGGAAGGGGATGCCGAACGACTCGACTGTGCCGCGAAGCAGCTCGTGATTGGAGATGACGAGCGGGATGTCGACCTCGAACTCACCGCTTCGCTGGCGCCAGAGCAGTTCCAGCAGGCAGTGCTCGTACTGGCTCACCAGCACCGCCATCCGCTTCCGCTGGTCGGCGTAGGAGATGCGCCACTCCATCTCGAACGGCTTGGCGACGACCTCATCGAACGCCTTCTCGAGTTGACTGCGACCGAGGTCGAGCCTCTCGAGGTGGAAGACCATGCGCATGAAGAAGGTGCCGCCCTTCGGGTCGGTCGAGTGCTGCGACGAGTCGAGCACGTTGGCGCCGTGGGTGTAGAGGAACTGCGAGACGGCGGCGACGATGCCACGCCGGTCGGGACACGAGATGAGGAGTCTGGCGGTGTTGGCGCGCTCACTCACGAAGGGATCACGAAGGTGAAGCTTACCCGATGGACGGCTTGCGGCAGAAGGTTCGCGGGGGATGTGGCCAGGCCGTCCTTCCGCTCCCTGGGCCGGCGGTAGAGTGCTCCGGTGCGATCCTTGCCTCCCAGGACGAGAAGGGTGTTCGGTCAGGTCTGGCAGCTGGCGCTGCCCGTCATCATCGCCAACATGCTGCAGAGCCTGGTCAACGTCGCCGACGTGTTCCTGGCGGGCCGACTCGGTCCGATCGAGATCGCGGCGGTGGGGATGGGCACCAGCGTCCGGATGCTCGTGCTGGTGGGGATCATGGCCATCACAGCCGGCTGCATGGCACTGGCGGCGCAGGCTCGCGGAGCCGGCGACGACGAAGAACTGAGCCTGGTCACCCGCCAGTCGCTCTCGCTGGCCGTACTGCTGTCGGTGCTCCTGAGCGCTATCGGCTTCTTCGGCGCCGAACCGATCCTCCGCTTCCTCAACTCGGGCGGCGATCCGCGCGCAGTTGAGCTGGGCACCGACTATCTGCAGATCCTCTTCGCCGGCACCATCTTCCTGACCCTGAACTTCACCATCAACTCGCTCATGCAGGGAGCCGGAGACACCGTCACACCGCTCTACATCTCGGGTGGGATGAACGTGTTGAACGTGCTCTTCAGCTCGGTCCTGATGTTCGGCCCGGGCCCCCTCCCGGCCCTCGGCGTGAGCGGAGCTGCCTTCGGAACCGTACTCGCCCGGGCGTTCGCCGTGGTTGCCGGCATCTCCCTCTTCTACTCGGGCCGCAACGCCGTGCGTATCCTGCCGGGCAGCTACCTCCCCAACACCGACATGTTCCGCCAGATCCTCTCCATCGGGGTTCCTTCCGGCGCGCAGGGCATCGCCCGCAACGCGGCTCAGATCATGGTGCTGAGGATCGTCACCTCGACTGCCGCCGGGACCTACGGGGCGTCGGCTCTGGCGATCGGCCTGCAGGTGGAGTCGCTCGCCTTCATGCCCGGGCTCGCGGTGAGCGTCGCCGCGACCAGCCTGGTGGGCCGCTCGCTCGGCGCCTGGCAGGTGGAGGAGGCGCGTGAACGCGGCAACGCCGCCGTCGCGCTGGGCGCCCTCCTGATGGGAACCCTCGGGCTGCTGCTGTGGATCTTCGCGACCCCCCTCGTGCGCCTGTTCGACCCCAGCGCCCACCCCACCGTCATCGCGGCCGGAACCGCTTACCTGCGCATCAACGCCCTCTCACAGCCGATCCTGGCTGTGGCCATGGTCGTCAACGGCGGCCTCCGGGGAGCCGGGGACACCCGACCGCCCCTCGTCGCGACGATCGTGGGAAGGTGGCTCGTCGTCGTACCGCTCGCATACTTTCTCGCCCTGCAGCTGGGCATGGGGGTAAACGGCGTCTGGTGGGCGCTCTTCGCCGGCACCTGCATCCAGGCGGTCTACGTCGCGGCTCGGTGGCTCAGCGGGAAGTGGCTCCAGGTGGGGCTCCGCAAGTCGAGGCTCTACCGAATCCACCTGCGCCACCTGCCCGAAGAGGAGCAGCGCCGCTTCCTCTACGAGGTGAAGGCTCCGCTGATGGCCTCGGGAGCGACACGCGAACGGGTGGAAGAGGAGGGGGTCGTCTACCAACTGCCCAGCGGACGGGTGCAGCTCGCTTTTGACGGATCGTATCGGGTGGTGAGCGGCCACGAACTGCTGCCGGAGCCGGGCGCGGACTCCGGATCCGATGAGCTCGCCGAACCCCGCCCGGCAGTTGCCGATCGTCGGCCGGCGGGCTAGAAACCCCACTCCGGGTCGGCGGAAGCCCGTGATACCTTGGAGCCGTGGAGGACGGCGCCCTCAGGCCAACTAGACTCGACGAATACGTTGGGCAGGAGAAGCTGAAGGCGAAGCTGGCCGTCTACCTGGAGGCCGCGCGGAGTCGCGGCGAACCCCTCGATCACGTGCTCCTCTACGGTCCCCCCGGATTGGGGAAGACGACCCTGGCCCACATCATCGCGGCCGAGATGGGCGTGGGCATCCGTGTCACCTCGGGGCCGGCCATCGAGAAGCCGGGGGACCTGGCGGCCATCCTCACCAACGCACTGGAGGATGGCGATGTCCTCTTCATCGACGAGATCCACAGGCTGGGGCGAGTAGCCGAGGAACACCTCTACCCGGCGATGGAGGACTACAAGATCGACATCGTGCTGGGCCAGGGACCGGCCGCTCGCACCATCCGCCTCGACCTGCCCCGCTTCACCCTGGTGGGGGCGACGACCAGGCCG
This sequence comes from Trueperaceae bacterium, assembly GCA_036381595.1. Classification (NCBI taxonomy): domain Bacteria; kingdom Thermotogati; phylum Deinococcota; class Deinococci; order Trueperales; family Trueperaceae; species Trueperaceae bacterium. The sequence continues at coordinate 20,203 of DASVCN010000014.1, forward strand.
GGCCTGATAACCGGTCCGATGCGCAGTCGCTTCGGTATCCTCGAGCACCTCGAATACTACAGCGACCAGGAGCTGGCGCTGGGAGCGGCCCGAGATGCCCGGCTCCTCGGCTTCCGGCTCAGCGACGAGGCCGCGCTGGAGATCGGCCGGCGCTCACGGGGCACCATGCGCATCGCCAAACGGCTCTTGCGGCGGGTACGGGATTACGCGGAAGTAGCCGGCGACGAGATGGTCGCGTTGGAGCGGACACGGGCGACCCTCGACGAGTTGGGCATCGACTCGATCGGCCTGGACCGCCGAGACCGCGCCATCCTCGCCAGCATGATCGAGAAGTTCGCGGGAGGACCGGTTGGCCTGGACACGCTGGCCACGGCGGTGGGAGAGGACCGCAATACCCTCGAGGAGGTGCACGAGCCGTATCTCATCCAGCGTGGCCTGGTCCAACGCACTCCGCGGGGCCGGGTCGCCACCGATCGCGCCTACCGTCACCTCGGGCTGCCCACCCCCGCCAGGGGCGGCCTCTTCCCTCTCGAACCTTCCTGAGCCTCGCCCGATGAACCGTACTCGTGAACGGCACGGCATGAACGGGCGGCATGAACGGCACGACATGAACGGCACTGAATGAACGGCACTGCATGATCGAAGGAAGCCTCCGCAACCTCCCCCTCACCGACGTCTTCCAGGTGGTGGCGACCTCACAGAAGAGCGGAACCCTGAGCCTGATCCGCGGTCGGCGCCACGCCCGGGTGCTGTTCGACGCCGGGCGTATCACGTACGCCCACCTCACGCCCGGCGTGCACCTCGCCGAGATCCTGGTGAGGATGGAGCTGGTGACCGTTTCCGAGATGCTCACCCTACTCTCCCAGCAGAAGAAGGAGAGGTCGTCTCTGCCGCTGGGAAGGGCCGCGGTCGCGGCCGGCTACCTCGACGAGGAGGGCCTTCGGAACGCACTCGAGCGGCAGGTCCTGGAGGTGCTCAGCGAACTCCTCAGCTGGAGGACCGGCAGCTTCTCGTTCGGCGAGCAGATCGACGAAACGCTGGAGGGTCCCGAGGTCAAGGGGTTCGACGCGATGATGCTGCTCATGCAGGTGGCTCAGGAGCAGTCCGGGTCCGAAACCGACTCGGCGCAGCCGAGCGCCATCTACCAGCAGGTGGGCGACCCGACCAAGGTGGAGATGTCTGCTCCTGAGTGGGAGGTATTGACGGCGGTCGACGGCCGCCGCAACGCCATCTCGGTAGCAGCCGAACTCGACCTGCCCGAACGGCGGACCTACAGACTGCTCAGGGACCTCGAGCAGAAGCGGGTGGTCGCTCTCAGCCCGTTCAACATCGAAGTGCCACTGGTCCTGCTCGTCACCCCCTCCAACGCCCACGGCCGTCTCCTGAGGCTCTTGCTCGCCAGAAGCCGGGCCCTCCCCCACATCGAGTGGGAGCAGTCGGCCGCTCTCGAGTTCCTCGAGGCTCATCATCCGCGAGCGGTGATCGTCGACGATCACGGCAACAACGGTTGGGACTTCATCCGCGATCTGCGGCGCCTGCCCGCCAAGGCACACCTGCCGGTCGTGGCTCTGGTCCCTGCCGGTTCCGAACGTCGCGCAGCCGGGCGCGCCCGAAGGGTCAAGGCGCTGATGCTGCCGAAACCGTTCCAGGAGCTCGAGTTCCAGCAGCTGCTCGGGCGGATGGTGGGGTCGGCGGCTAGCTAGGTCGGCACACCGCCTAAGCCTCAGAGACGCCGCTCACAACGGCGCCGCTTCTTGCGGGCCCCGACGGCCCCTGCTATAGTTCGTCTACTCAATCGGCCGGTAACCGTCGCTGTTCGACGGCGGTGGCGCCTCCTGCGGTGGGAACGTAGGGTTGCGGCCGTTTTGACATCCATCGAAGAGGAGGGGATAGAGATGAAACGAATCGTGCTCATGCTGGTGGTCTTCACGATGTCGCTGGCGCTCGCCCAGGGGGAGCTACGGACCCCACAGGAGGCGGCGCTGGAGGCGGCCGGGGGCGAGCAGATCGGCGGAACGGTTTCAGTACTGGGAGTCTGGGGCGGCAGCGAGCAGGAGTCGTTCCTCGAGATGGTCGCCCCCTTCGAAGAGGCTACCGGGATCGACGTCGAGTACACCGGTACCCGTGACCTCAACGCGGTGCTCTTCACCCGGGTCGAGGGCGGCAATCCGCCCGACCTCGCCGGCCTGCCGGGACCCGGGCAGATGGCGCAGTTCGCCAGGGCAGGTGAGCTGGTGGACCTGAGCAGCGTGCTCGACATGGAGACTTTCGGCGAGAACTACGCTCAAACGTGGGCCGAGCTGGGCAGCGTCGATGGCACCCTCAGCGGCATCTTCATCAAGGCCGCGGTGAAGGGCCTGATCTGGCACAACGTGAACCAGTGGGAGGAACAGGGCTGGGAGCACCCGGAGACCTGGGACGAGATGATGCAGCTCTCCCAGCAGATCGCCGAGGAGACAGGCACCACTCCCTGGTGCGTAGCGGTCGAGAGTGGCGCTGCGAGCGGCTGGCCCGGTACCGACTGGATCGAGGACATCGTCTTGCGCCAGGCCGGACCCGAGGCGTACGACGCCTGGTACCAGGGCGAACTCGCCTGGACGTCGGACGAGATCCGCTCGGCGTGGGAGACCTGGGGCCAGATAGTCGGAGACCAGCAGATGGTGTACGGCGGCCCCGCCACGGTCCTCACCACCAACTTCGGACAGGGTGGCAACCCCCTCTTCACCGACCCGGTAGGTTGCTACATGTTCCATCAGGCCAGCTTCATCACCTCCTTCTTCCAGGAGTCGTTCCCGGACCTGCAGCCCGTGGAGGACTACAACTTCTTCGCCTTCCCGAAGTTCTCCGCGGACGCCCCGCAGAGCGTGGAGATGGCCGGCGACCTCTTCGGCATGTTCAACGACACGCCTCAGGCGCGTGCGCTCATCAACTATCTCGTCACTCCCGAAGCCCAAGCGATCTGGGTCGAGAACGGCGGCGCCATCTCGCCCAACCAGGCCGTGCCGCTCGAACTCTATCCGGACCCGATCAGCCAGCAGACAGCCGAGTTGCTGACCAGCGCCGAGGTCGTTCGGTTCGACGCATCCGACCTCATGCCCGAAGCGATGAATAACGCGTTCTGGGAAGCGATCCTCGAGTTCATCCAGAACCCGTCGGGCCTCGACGGCATCCTCGAGAACCTCGATTCCGTCCAACAGGACGCCTACGCTCAGTAGCTGAGCGGAGCCTGGCGGGGCGCGCGCCCCGCCAGGCCACTTGCCATGTTCGAGAGCAGGCTGTTACTCGCGCTGATCGTCGTCGTCGGGGTTCCCCTGGCGACAATCGCCTACGTCTGGCTCGTCGAAAGGCTGGTCGGGCTCCTGCCCGACCGCACCCGTGACGGCATCAGACCGTGGCTGTGGGTGGCCCCCGGGATCCTCCTGCTGACCGGTTATCTCGTCTACCCTACCCTCAACACCCTCTATCTGAGCTTCCTCGACGCCAACTCGACGGAGTTCGTCGGGCTGGCCAACTACCGTCATATCTTCACCGACGACAGCTTCATCACCTCGCTGCGTAACAACGCCCTGTGGCTGGTCTTCCTCACCGCCTTCACGGTAGGGTTCGGCCTGCTCTTCGCGATACTCTTCGACAAGGTCCCTTACGAGGCCGCCGCGAAAGCGCTCATCTTCCTGCCGATGGCGATCTCCTTCGTGGCCGCCGGCGTCATCTGGAAGCTCATGTACGACTTCCAGCCTCCCGGCCGACCGCAGACGGGGACCCTCAACGCGATCACAACCAGTCTGGGGGGCGATCCGGTCGCCTGGCTCCTCAACCAGCCCTGGAACAACTTCTTCCTGATAATCGTCGGCGTCTGGGTCTGGACGGGTTTCGCCCTGGTGATCCTCTCAGCCGGCCTCAAGGGTATCCCTGCCGAGATCATCGAGGCGGCCAGGGTGGACGGCGCCACCGAGTGGCAGACCTTGACCCGGGTGACGATCCCGATGATGGGCTCGACCATAGCGGTCGTGGCCACGACGATGATCATCTTCGCGCTCAAGGCGTTCGACATCGTCTACGTGATGACCAGCGGGAACTTCGGGACCGACGTCATCGCGAACCGGATGTACGAGGAGATGTTCAACATCAACCACTTCGGCAGGGCGGGAGCGATCGCGGTGATCCTGCTGCTCGCCATAGTGCCGATAATGTTCTTCAACATCAGGCGCTTCCGAGAACAGGAGGCGATGAGATGAAGTCGACCCAGGCGATGGCGATGCCGCGCAGCGAGAGCCGTACCCGGCCGCGAACGAACCGGTTCCTTCGGCGCATTCCGCTGCACGCCATAATCGTCTTCCTGGTGCTCGTCTGGTCGGTGCCGACGATCGGCCTGCTGGTCAGCTCCTTCCGACCGGCAAACCTCGTCACCACCACCGGCTGGTGGACCGCTTTCGTGCCCCCCTGGAACTTCTCCCTCGATCTCTACCGGGAAGCGCTGACCGCCAGGGGGATGGGGCAGAGCTTCGTCAACAGCCTGTTCATCAGCATCCCGGCTACGGTCATCCCCATCATGATCGCGGCCTTCGCCGCCTACGCCTTCTCCTGGATGCGGTTCCCCGGCCGGAACATCCTGTTCGTCTCGGTCGTGGGTCTGCTGGTCGTGCCCCTGCAGACCACCCTCATCCCGGTATTGCGGCTCTACAACGAGCTGGGGCTCACGGGAACCTTCACCGGCATCTGGCTGGCGCACGCCGCCTACGGACTCCCTTTCGCGGTCTACCTGCTCCGCAACTTCTTCGGCACCCTGCCCAGAGACATGCTCGAATCGGCGTTCCTGGACGGAGCCTCCCCGTTCACCGCATTCTTCTACCTGGCTCTGCCCCTTTCGGTGCCGGCCATCGCCTCGCTGGCGATCTTCCAGTTCATGTGGGTGTGGAACGATCTCCTGGTGGCGCTGATCTACCTGGGAGGCGCGCCCAACGTGGCGCCGATGACGGTGACCATCGCCAACATGACGAACTCCCTGGGCGGAGGCTGGCAGGTGCTCACCGCAGCGGCCTTCATCTCGATGATGCTGCCGCTGCTGGTCTTCTTCACCCTTCAGCGCTACTTCGTACGCGGCATATTGGCGGGATCCGTCAAGGGCTGAGGAGCCGCGAACTAGCGCCCTCCCTCTTCATGCAGCGCGGCAGGACCGTTGCAGACGCTCCTGCCGCTTGCTATAGTCGAACCACTCAAAACGACTGGAGCGCTTCCGTCCGGAACGGAACTCTTGGGCCTATTTGGCACGGTCTCCCGTGTCGCTTTGAGCCGGGGGGAATACGGAAGAGAGAGGTGCAAGATGAAGCGATGGTTCTTCGCAGCAGCGCTCGTCCTGGGCGGTGCGGCCGTGGCGCAGCAGGACGTCACGATCACCTGGATGGGTGGATCGAACGCCCCCGCGCAACAGTTCGCCGCGGCGAGCGCCCAACGGTACATGGACGCCAACCCGCACACCATCAACGGTACCGAGTACAACGTGACCATCGAGTTCGTTGCCGGGCCCGAGAGCACGACCGACAGGCTCAGCCTCTACCTCCAGTATTTCGAGGCGCAGTCGCCGGAAGTCGACCTGATGAACATCGACGTCATCTGGCCCGGAGACCTCGCCGCCCACCTCGTCGACCTCTACCAGTACGAGGGGTTCGAAGAGGCGGTCGAAGCCCACTTCCCGGCGATCGTCGAGAACAACACGGTAGACGGTGAACTCGTAGGTATCCCGCTCTTCACCGATGCCGGCCTCCTTTACTACCGCAGCGACCTGCTCGAGGAGTACGGCTACGACGGTCCGCCCTCTACCTGGGACGAGCTCGAGGAGATGGCCCGCACCATCCAGGAGGGTGAGCGCGAAGGCGGCAACCAGGACTTCTGGGGTTTCGTCTGGCAGGGCAACGCCTACGAGGGCCTCACCTGCGATGCGCTCGAGTGGGTCGCCTCGCACGGCGGCGGCACGATCATCAGCCCCGACGGCGTCATAACCATCAACAACGAGCGCGCCATAGCCGCCATCGAGCGGGCGGCCGGCTGGGTGGGAAGCATCTCGCCCGAGGGCGTAACCGGCTTCCTCGAAGAGGATGCCCGTGGAGTCTGGCAGGCCGGAAACGCGGCCTTCATGAGGAACTGGCCGTACGCCTACGTACCCGGCCAGGACGAGGCCAGCCCGATCCGAGGCAAGTTCGGCGTGGCCCCGCTGCCCGCCGGCGAGGGCGGCAGCCCCGCGGCCACACTGGGCGGCTGGCAACTCGCAGTCAACGCCTACAGCGACAACCCTGCCGTTGCCGCGGACGTCGCCCTGCACCTCACCAGCTACGAAGAGCAGGTGCGTCGAGCGATCGAGGTCTCCAACCTGCCGACCATCGAAGCCGTATACGAGGACCCCGAACTCCTCAACTCCGAGGTTGCCTGGTTCGCCGACCTGCTGCCCGTTTTCCAGAACGCGGTGGCCCGGCCCTCCACGGTTACCGCCCCGCAGTACGGCGAGACATCGCGCATCTTCTTCACGGCGGTCCACGACGTGCTGACGGGCCAGGAAGACGCCGGCACGGCGCTGGCGATCCTGGAGCTCGACCTGATGGAACTCCATCCCGACTTCGAGGTTGGGACGCCGGAGTAGCTGCCATCCGCTGACTAGCTTCGCGCCGGGCGGGCAAGGTCTCGCCCGGCGCAACTGGTAGGGCGACGCCCTGCCGCTCAGGAGGTTGTGAATGGCTCAGAGTCGGATCGGCATGGCGCCTGCGAGTCGCGGCGCCAGGAAGGGATTGCGGCTGGCGGCACGCGAGGAGCGGATGGCGTGGCTCCTGCTGCTCCCCTCGGTACTGCTGCTGCTGACCGTGGCGCTCTTCCCGCTGGGCCGGGTCTTCTACTCGAGTTTCACCGACGCCCGCTTCGCAGCCGCCGGCTCGCAGGAAGTGAACTTCGTCGGCATGAGGAACTACCGCGAGCTGCTCAGCTTCACCCTGCGTGAACTGCCCTACCAAGTGGATGCCGACGGCGTCCGCCGGTACGACCACCCCCGCCTCTTCCTGCGCCGCCTCGACACCAGCATGTCCTACGACGAAGTGGTCACCTTCGACCTGTTCGGCACCCGCTACGTACTGGGAGCGGTCCGGCCCGAGTTCGTGCGGTCGGTCATCGACACGGTCATCTTCACCGTCGTTACGGTCTCGCTGGAAACGATCCTGGGCATGATAGTCGCACTCGCGCTCGCCGCTAAGTTCTTCGGCAGGAACGCGATGCGAACGGCGATGCTGGTGCCGTGGGCGATCATCACCGTGGTGTCGGCCCGCATCTGGGAGTGGATGTTCCGCTCCAACCGCTCCGGCTTCTTCAACTCGCTGCTCGACCGGCTGGGGTGGGGGGACGGGAACACCGGCTTCCTCACCGAACCGGCGCTTCAACTGCCTTCGATCATCGCCATCGACGTCTGGAAGACCACGCCTTTCATGGCGTTGCTCCTGCTCGCCGGGCTGTCGGTCATCCCCAAGGAACTGTACGAGGCGGCCGAGGTCGACGGGGCATCCCCGATCCGGCGCTTCTTCACGATCACCCTGCCACTGGTCTCCCCTACCCTCGCCGTGGCCCTCGTGTTCCGCACTCTGGACGCGTTGCGGGTGTTCGACCTCTTCCAGGTGGTCTTCGGCGAGAGGCGCTTCTCGATGGCCAGCTTCGCGCAATACACCCTCGTGGCGAACCGCGACGTTGGCCTCTCCTCGGCCGCTTCGGTGGTGATCTTCCTGATTATCTTCATCTTCGCCATCATCTACATCCGGGCTCTCAAGGTGGACAGCGGTGACTAGGAAGCAGCGCAGGATAATCGGTCAGATAGGCTTCTACCTGCTCATAGGAGTCATCTTCGTCTACCTGATGTTCCCCTTCTACTGGGCGACGATCTCGGCCCTGAAGACGGAGAACGAACTCATCCGCACGCCCGCGACCTACTTCCCGATCGACCTCACACTGCAGAACTTCATGGCGGTGCTCAGCAACGAGCGCTTCCTGAGGGGTATCCTCAACAGCCTCATAGTCGCCAGCACGGCAACGGTACTAAGCCTGCTGGTGGGCTCGTTCGCAGGCTTCTCGCTGGGCAAGATGCGTTTTCGCGGCCGCAGCCCATCCCTCTACGCCATCCTGGCGATGACGATGTTCCCCCAGGTGGCAGTGCTCGCTGGCCTCTACGCCGTCATCCGCATCCTCTCCATGCCGTCGCTGGTGAGCCTCGTGCTCTCCTACCTGGTGTTCACCCTGCCGTTCACGATCTGGGTGCTCACCGCCTTCTTCAAGGGCCTGCCCAGCTCGCTCCTGCAGGCTGCCCAGGTCGACGGCGCCACCTTCATGCAGACCTTCTGGCAGGTGCTCCTGCCGCTGACGGCTCCAGCGCTGGTGACCACCGGGCTGCTGGCTTTCATAAACGCCTGGAACGAGTACCTGTTCGCCCTCACCTTCACCGCCACCGACCCCGACGCTCAGACGGTGCCGGTTGCCATCGCGAACCTGAGCGGACGGGTGGCACGTCAGGAACCCGTGGGCGAGATCATGGCCGCTGCCCTCATCGTCACGGTCCCGCTGGTCGTCCTGGTGCTGGTGTTCCAGCAGCGGATAGTGGCCGGCCTCACCGCCGGAGCCGTGAAGGGCTAGCTCCCCGACTCCTACGGTCGCCCGAGTCGAAGGGGCCCGGGCGCCCTTCTCACCTCACAGTTCCGCCACCGTCCGCTCGATCTCGTCGAGCGCCTCCGGGTTGGCTATCACCTCACGGTTCGGCACCGACTGCCCGTTCACGACCCTAGCCACGGCGATCTCCATCGATTTGCCGCTACGCGTCCGAGGCAGCTGCGAGACGGGGATCACCCTCCTTGGAACGTGACGGGGACTGGAACGAGCGCGTATCTCCCGCCTGATCTTCTCGACCAGGGCGTCATCGAGTTCCACGCCGGACCCTAGGACCACGAACAGCCAGATCGACTCGTCGCCGTCCACGCGCTTGCCGACCGCCGCCGCCTCAACCACCTCGGGCACCGCCTCCAGCGGCCGGTAGATCTCGGCAGTGCCGATGCGCACGCCGCCCGGGTTGAGGGTAGCGTCGCTGCGCCCGTACACCACGACGCCCCCCTCTGGCGTCACCTCGATGAGGTCGCCGTGGTGCCAGACCCCCTCGTAGCGCTCGAAGTAGGCGCTCCGGAAACGCTCGCCACCCTCGTCGTTCCAGAAGCGGAGCGGCATCGAGGGCAGCGGTTGGCGGCACACTAGCTCGCCCGGCTCTCCCACCACCGGCTGGCCCTCCTCGTCGAAGGCGGCCAGGTCGACGCCCAGGCCGGTAGCCTGGATCTGCCCCGGGTAGACGGGTAGCGTCGGGACCCCGAGCATGAAGCAGCTCACGATGTCGGTTCCACCCGAGATGGAGGCGAGGTGTACGTCTTCCTTGACGTTCCGGTAGACGTACTCGAAGCCCGACGGAGAGAGTGGCGAGCCAGTGGAAGCCACGGTGCGGAGGTGCGAGAGATCGTGGCTGGCGGGATCGATGCCTCGTGACTGAAGGGTGTGGAGGTAGCGGGCGCTGGTGCCGAAGAAGGTGAGACGGTGCCGCTCTGCTTGTCGCCAGAGGACGTCCAGGTCGGGCCAGCCCGGCGAGCCCTCGTAGAGGACTGCCGTCGCGCCCTGGGCCAGTACGGACACCAGCCAGTTCCACATCATCCAGCCGCAGGTGGTGAAGTAGAGGACCCGGTCGCCCTGGCGGATGTCGCTGTGCAGCCTGTGCTCCTTCCAGTGGCTCAGGAGCGCTCCGCCCGCTCTGTGGACGATCGCCTTGGGCAGTCCGGTGGTGCCCGAAGAGTAGAGGACGTAGAGCGGATGGTCGAACGGCAGCGGGTCAAGCTGCGGCTCGCCTCCTGCGCCTAGCCACTCCTCCCAGCCGACCATCCCATCGGGAACCGTCTCCTCGCCGGGGTAGGGCAGAACCACCGGGCGTTCGAGGCCGAGCGAAGCGGCAAGGTCCCGCACCACCCCGCTCACGTCGAACCGTTTCCCACCGTACCGGTAGGCGGGCGACGCGAAGAGCGCCTTGGGCCGCACCTGGCCGAAGCGTGCCCGAGACGCATCCAGACCGAAGTCCGGGGAGCAGCTCGTGAAGACAGCCCCCAAGCCGGCGCAGGCGAGCAGGACCACCACCGTCTCGGGCACGTTCGCCGCGTAGGCGGCCACCCGGTCGCCGGCCCCGACTCCCGCCTCCTTCAGGGCGGCCTGGGTGCGGGCTACGACCTGCCTGAGTTCTGCGTAGCTCACGCTCCTCTCGGAGCCGTCCTCGGCAAGGGCCAGCAGTGCGGTTCGCGACGCGTCGTCGAGGGCCGACGGGTAGAGGAGAGCCTTCGCGTAGTTGAGCGTCCCTCCTTCGAACCAGCGGGTGTGTGGCATCGGCTCGTCGCCCACGGCCCGTACCGGGTTCGTATCGAACGTCACTGCCTCCCGGGCCAGCATCATCCAGAACTCTTCGGGGCAGGCGACCGACCACTCGTGAAGGTCGAAGTAGCCACTGAGTTCGCGGCCCGCGCGCTCGGAGGCCCTCCGCCTGAATCCGTCCATGAACGACCGCCGGACACGCTCTTCGCTGGGCCGCCAGATCGGTTCTGCCACGTCGATTCTCCTTCCGGTAACCGGATTCTAGCCCGCCTCCGTCGGCTGGCGGGCAACGACGGCACGGCAACCTGGGGTCGTAGACTGTCGTGTGTTTCGTCCCAGCCGCCTTCGCCCTGCAGTGCCGGCAGCCGGTGAACGACAGCGGTTGGACGTCGGAGAGCTGAGGCGGCTCTTCACCCTTACCGGCCCGTACCGACCGCAGTTGATCGTGGGGATCGTCGCCGTGGCGGTGGCCGGACTGCTCACGCTCGCCCTCCCGCTGCTGGCCCGCAACCTCTTCAATAGCGCGTTCGCCGCCAGGGGCGCCGTCCAGCGAACCGCCGACCTCGATCTCATCGCCCTGACGCTCCTGGGACTGTTCGTCCTCCAGGCGGTGTTCAACTTCCTGCGGGTCTACATGCTCGGACTCGTGGGCGAGGGTGTGGTGGCCGACCTGCGCAAGGAACTGTACGGTCACCTGCTCGACCTGCCGGTCCCTTTCTTCGACTCGCGCAAGACGGGCGAGATCACCTCGCGGCTCACAGCCGACGTCGCCACGGTTCAGGCAGCGGTGTCGCAGGGCGTGGCCCAACTCGTCAACCAGGCGGTCACCCTCCTCGGTGCAGCCGTATTCCTGCTGGTTCTTAACGCCAGGCTCACCCTCGTGATGCTCGCGGTCATCCCCCCGGTGATAATCGCCGGCGCGGTTTTCGGTCGCCGGTTGCGTAGCATCAGCGCCCGTTTCCAGGACCGCGTGGCCGAAGCAAACGCCGATGCCGAGGAGGCGCTGGCGGGTATCAGGGTCGTGAAGGCGTTCACCGCCGAGGAGCTCGAGCGGGAGCGGTACGGCAGGTCGGTGGACGGCTCGTTCCAGCTGGGCCGGGCACGAGCGATGGCCCGGGCGCTGTTCGTGCCCTCGATAATCCTTGCGCTGTTCGCCGGCATCGCTCTCGTGCTCTGGTACGGCGGCCGCCAGGTGGTCGTGGGCCACCTCGCCCCCGGCGACCTGGTGGCGTTCCTCCTCCTGACTATCTTCGTCGCCGGATCGGTCGGAACCTTCACTACCCTCTACGGTCAGCTCCAGGAGGCGGCCGGCGCCTCGCGCCGGATCTTCGAACTGCTGGACGAGGAGGGCGAGGAGCTGGGCCGGGCGGCGCGGCAGAAGCCTGCCGCCAGCGGTCGCGTCGCCTTCGAAGGCGTTTCGTTCACGTACCCCGGGCGCGGCGAAGGGATGGTGCTCGAAGGGATCGATCTGGTGGCCGAAGCCGGCGAGGTGATCGCCCTCGTGGGCCCTTCGGGGGCCGGCAAGAGTACCCTCGTGTCGCTGCTGCCCCGCTTCTACGAACCGCTGGCCGGACGAATCACGATAGACCGCCGCGACCTGCGCGAGATGGAGCTGCGCGAGGTCCGCGAGATGCTGGCGATGGTGCCGCAGGAGACCCACCTCTTCTCCGGCACCATCCGCGAGAACATCCGCTACGGCCGGCCCGGCGCCAGCGACGACGAGGTGATGGGAGCGGCGTCGGCGGCCAACGCGCTCGAGTTCATCGAGGAGTTCCCGGACGGCTTCGAGACGACCGTGGGCGAACGAGGTCTCAAGCTGTCCGGGGGTCAACGGCAGCGCATCGCCATCGCCAGGGCGCTGCTCAAGGACCCGCGGATCCTGATCCTCGACGAGGCGACCTCGTCACTCGACAGCGAGTCGGAGGCCCTGGTGCAGGCCGCGCTCGAACGGTTGATGGCCGGGCGCACTACCTTCGTGATCGCCCACCGGCTTTCGACGGTGTTGCGTGCCGACAGGATCGTCGTTCTCGACCGGGGGCGGATCGTGCAGCAGGGAACCCATGCGGCCCTGCTCGGACAACCCGGGCTCTACCGCGATTTCTACCAGCGTCAGTTCGACGTGGAGACGATCAGAGGTGGCTGAACCGTCGCTCGGGCCTAGACCAGTTTCGCTTCCAACCTCACGTCGGGGACCGCCAACGCTCGCGACACCGGGCACCCCTTCTTGGCCGCTTGCGCCTGCTCCTGGAAGGCGCTCTCGTCGATCCCCGGCGCACTGACCTCGGTGTTCAGATCGATACGGGTGATGGCGAAGCCCTCGGCGCCTTTCTCGATGTGAACCTTCGCGGAAGTGCGGACCTCTTCGGGCGCGTGACCGGCTCTCTCCAGGTTGCCTGACAGGGCCATCGAGAAGCAGGCGGCGAAAGCAGCCCCGATCATCTCCTCCGGGTTCGTGCCCTCCCCCTCTTCGAATCGCGACGGGAAGGAGTAGCGGCCCTCGAAGCCTCCGAATGATGCGGTTCCCTGGCCCTCTCGCAGGCCGCCGCGCCAGATCGCTTTCGCAGAACGTACAGGCATGATCGCTCCCTTCCGGTCCGCGGCTGCGGACCAGCACAGCTCCCAGTGTACTGAGGCGGGGCCCCTCCGCCCTGCAGTGTAGCGAGGTTTTCGGCCGTTCCGCAGGCCGGCTACTGTAGCCGCTCATGAGGCGGCCGGGCCGCGGAGCGGCATAGAGTGAGGGAATGCCACTCGAGGTTCACGCGCCTTACCAGCCGCAGGGAGACCAGCCGCAGGCGATCGAGAAGATCTGCGAGGGCCTCGACGACGGGCTCCGCTATCAGACCCTGCTGGGCGTTACCGGTTCCGGGAAGACGCACACGATGGCGCGAGTCATCGAGAAGATGCAGCGGCCCGCACTGATCCTGGCGCCGAACAAGATCCTCACCGCGCAACTCGCTGCGGAGTTCAGGGAGTACTTCCCCACCGCCGCGGTCGAGTTCTTCATCTCCTACTACGACTACTACCAGCCCGAGGCGTACGTCCCGGCCCGCGATCTGTTCATCGAGAAGGACGCCAACATCAACGATGAGCTCGAGCGGCTGCGGCACTCCACCACCCGCAGTCTCCTCACCCGTCGGGACGTGATCGTCGTCGCCTCGGTATCGGCGATCTACGGCTTGGGTTCGCCGGACACCTATCAGCAGCTCAACATGATCCTGCAGACCGGCAAGGCTATAGGCCGCGACGAGATCCTCGAGCGCCTCGTCACCCAGCAGTACGAGCGGAACGACATCGAGCTCGCCCCCGGACGGTTCCGCGCCAAGGGTGACGTGATCGAGGTGTGGACCGCCTACGAAGAGGAGCCGCTGCGCATCGAACTGTGGGGCGACCAGATCGACCGGCTGGTGATGATGGACCCGATCACCGGCAGCGAGCTGACGGAGCTGGAGTCGGTCACCGTGTTCCCCGCCAAGCACTACGTCACCCCCTACGAACAGCTGGCGCCGGCGATCGAGCAGATCGAACACGACCTGAAGGACCGCCTCGCCTTCTTCGAAGGAACGGGCAAGCTGCTGGAGAAGCAACGTCTCAACGAACGGGTGCGTTACGACCTCGAGATGCTCCGCACCCTGGGATACTGCTCCGGCATCGAGAACTACTCCCGCTACCTCGACGGCCGCACCCCGGGACAGCCCCCGAACACCCTGCTCGACTACTTCCCCGACGACTTCATCACCTTCACCGACGAGTCCCACGTGATGCTTCCGCAGATCCGCGGCATGTACAACGGGGACCGGGCCCGCAAGCAGACGCTGGTCGACTACGGCTTCCGCCTGCCCGCCGCGCTCGACAACCGACCCCTCACCGATGACGAGTTCTTCGACCGGGTCGGTCAGGTGGTCTTCGTCTCGGCCACCCCGGCCGACCTCGAGCTGAAGCTATCCGACCAGGTCGCCGAACAGGTGATCAGACCTACCGGCCTCGTCGACCCGAGCGTTACCGTCAAGCCCAGCAAGGGTCAGATCGACGACCTCATCTTCGCCATCCGGGGGCGGGTGAAGGCCGGCGAAAGGGTTCTGGTCACCACCCTCACAAAGAAGATGGCCGAGGACCTCACCGAGTTCTTCGCACAGCAGGGGATCCGCGTGCGGTACATGCACTCCGATATCGACGCCCTGGAGCGCCAGGTGATCATCCGCGACCTGAGGCTTGGGCACTTCGACGTCCTCGTGGGCATCAACCTGCTTCGTGAAGGCCTCGACCTGCCCGAGGTCTCGCTGGTGGCCATCCTCGACGCCGACAAGACCGGCTTCCTGCGCAGCGAGCGCTCTCTCATCCAGACGATCGGCCGCGCGGCCCGCAATGTCAACGGCGAAGTGTTCCTGTATGCCGATGCCGTCTCCGAGGCGATGCAGGCGGCGATCGACGAGACCGATCGGAGGCGGAGCAAGCAACTCGCCTTCAACGAAGAGCACGGCATCACCCCTGAGACGATCCGCAAACGGGTGCACGAGGTAATCCGCGAGTCGAAGGATCCGGCCGAGGAGGTGAAGCTCGCACCCTGGGAGCGGGAGCTGGTCCAGGACGATCTGCGGCAGCAACTCGCGGTCCTCGAGAACGAGATGTGGCAGGCTTCCGAAGCGCTCGACTTCGAGAAGGCCGCCGCTATCCGCGACCAGATTCGCGAGGTCGAGGCGAGGCTCCAGGGCAGGGAGCTGAGCCTGCCGACGCTCCCCGGGCGCGGTCGAGGCGAGGAGAAGCGTTCGAAGAGCGGCAAGGAGAAGGGAATTCGGGCCTGAGCCCGTGGGGCGCTCCCACTGACGCTGGTAACGGCCTGCAACCTTCGCGGCACCTCCGCGCGGGTATACTTCTCGGGCTGTGACAGTCTTGTCCCCGAGATCGTTGCTTCTGCTCGCGGCGCTCCTGTCGATCCTCGGCGTTCCCGCCCTCGCGCAACCGTACGCGGCTGGCGGCGGCTTCGACCGACCCGTGGAGATCGCCCGGACACACGGGACGACCCGGGTCGACCTGGCCGGTTCAGGCGGCAGCGCCACTCTGTACTGGTCGGACAACAGCGGCATCTACTCGCGGGAATTCCCCGGGACCGGCGAGACGGTCCAGATCGTCGAAGGTCGCGGCGTCCGCGAACTGGCCTCCGCCGAGGTCCACGGGAGTGCGGCGGTTGCCTGGGCCAGGCGTGCGCTCACCAGCACCGAGACCGAACACTGGGTGCGCTGGAGGGGTGAGGAGCGGATGATGCTGGAGGCGCACCAGCCCTACCACCTCAGCCTGGTCGAAGCTCCCTCCGGACCGGCTCTGTTGATCGCCCGATTCGAAGACGAAGCCGGCGCTAACGTACTCAGGCTGATGAGCTGGAACGGCGACAGCACGGTGGTGAGACGCAGCGACATTTCACTGGTGCAATACGTGGCCCGGTTCGACGAGCAGGGCGTCGCCCACGTCGCCTGGCTCGAGGGCTTCACGCATCGCGGCGCTGTCCTGGGGCCGTCGGATGAGTGGCGCGCTTTCGTAACGACCGTTCAGCCGAACGGACAGGTGGGACGGGCGGTCGAACTGGGACTCGCCCGCTACCAGGGCAACGAGTCGGAGGTGGCGATCGAGCTCACCCCCGAGGGGGTCCGGGTGCTGTGGCCCGGTCCCGACGGAGAGGTCCTCTACGGCGGCCCCGGAATCGAAACGGTGAACGTGGGCCGAGGCTCCCCCGTTGGCATCTCCAGCGACGGCGGAATCTACTGGGCCGGCGATTTCTCGATCCGCCGCCGATTCCTCCCATCCGGTGAAGAGCCTGTGAACGTGAGCTGGTCGCCCACCACCATCACGCGTGGAGAACTGGTAGAGACCGGCGGTTCGCACTTCCTCGCCTGGTACGGGCCCACCGTCGGCGGTCTCCGCGTCGTCTACGGCGCAACCGACGCGACACCCTTCCGGCCGGGTCTGCGGGACAGGGTGGCAGCCGCGATGGGGTGGAGTCCGTGGAACTTCTGGGAGGCGTTCGCCGGCCAGCTCCTCGGCGCGCTCTTCGCCGGAGTGCTGATAGCCATGGTCCTCTCACCACTGCTCTGGGCAGTGGCCGCGGCGATGGTTCGACTGGAGGCAGCCGCCAACTCGACGATCTCCGGCATCTCCGTGGGGGCCGTGACCCTGCTGGCGATGCTGGCATTCGCCGCGCTGCGCAGCCGGCTACCGCAACCGATCCACTCCGCCCTCTTCGGTTCGGTGCCGGAACTGGTGATCACCCTCACCCTGGCGGCGCTCCTGACCTGGGCGTTGCGCAGACGTACCGACAGCGAGCAGCTCATCGGGGTGCTGGGGAGCGCCTGGCTGTTCGTCTTCCTGGGCACGTCCACACTCGCCTTCATCACATTCCAGGCATGGATGGAGTATTGGACCAGGGTCACCTGATCACCGCCGGTCGGCCGATAGCGCGTGTGGTAACGGAAATCGGGGGCAGGGGCGGCTATGGTACTCTCTGGGTTGGAGGAACCGGTGACATTTCAAGTGGGTGATCACGTCGTGTACCCCTCGCAGGGGGCAGGGCTGGTGCAGGAGAAGACCACGCGGCAGGTGCTCGGCGAAACGCACGAGTACCTGAAGATCGTGTTCATTCGCGGCGACATGGAGGTTCTGGTTCCGCTCAGGAAGGGGCAGGAGGTGGGTCTCCGCCACACCGTCGGCAAGGATGAGATCGCCCAGCTCAGCGAAGCGCTTGCCAAGGGCGACCTCTCGCTGCCGAACCAGTGGCCGCCTCGCTACCGCGCGGAGCAGGACATCCTCGCTGCCGGCAGCGCCTACGATCTGGCGCGGCTCATAGGCCTGCTCTCGAAGCGTGACATCGAGAAGGGTCTCGCCGCCACCGAGCGCGAGGTGCTCGAGACGGCGAAGAGCATGCTCGCGAGCGAGTTCGCCGTGGTGCAGGACATCGGCCTGGACGAGGCCGCGAAGCAGCTCGAAGCGATCATCAGCGAAAACGTCGGCTGACCAGATGGGGGGCGCCCTGCACGCGCCCAGCAGCGTGCGCGCGCTGCTCGAGAAGTTCGGGTTGCGGGCAGACAAGTCGTTCGGTCAGAACTTCCTCGTAGATATCCACGCTCTGCAGGCGATCGTGACGGCCGCGGACCTGACCCGCGACGAAACGGTCCTCGAGGTGGGGCCCGGACTCGGTGTGCTCACCCGGGAACTGGCGCTGCGCGCCGGGCGCGTGGTGAGCGTGGAACTCGACCGGCGGCTGCTCGAGCCGCTGAAAGAGACGGTCGGTGACGCCGCCAACCTCGAACTGCGATTCGGGGACGCCATGACCTTCGACCTCGGTGAGCTCCCCGAAAGGAGTGTGCTGGTCGCCAACCTGCCATACAACATCGCCACCGGCCTGATCGTCCGGGCGCTCGAGTCGGGGAGGTTCACAAGGCTGGTGGTGATGGTGCAGAAGGAGGTAGCCGAGCGGCTCACTGCCGCCGCCGGAACCCCGCAGTACGGGGCGGTGAGCCTCATGACCCGTCACTTCGCCGAGGCGCGTGTCGTGAGGAACGTCGCTCCCGGTTCCTTCTACCCGCCGCCCGAGGTCACCTCTTCGATAGTGCGTCTCGACGTGCGCCCCGAAGCTCGACCCGAGCCGGAGCTTTTCGACCTGGTGAAGGACGCTTTCAGGCACCGCCGCAAGACGCTCGCCAAGAACCTGCAGATGGCGGGGTACGAGCGGGAGCGCGTCAACGGTGCGCTCGCCTCACTGGGGCTCGACAGCCGGGTCAGAGGCGAGCAGCTCGACCTGGAAACCTACCGCAACCTGCAGAGAGAATTGCATGCCAGGGCGTAGGTCAAGGGGGCAAATCGGCTATACTTGCGCAAGCGCTAATCGGATACCTACCGACGTCGGAGAGGGTAGATGTGTAAGTTTTTCGTTGTCGGCGACGCCACCGTCGACCAGATGTATTTTGTTGATGAACTCCCGGAGCCCGGAGGAGAGGTCACCGCGCTGAGAGCGGTCATGGAGCCTGGTGGTGCCGGCGGCACCATCGCGACCGCCCTGGCGAGGATGGGCAACCCGGTGAAGATCGCGACCAGAGTCGGCACGGGTCCGTTCTCCGAGCTGGCCCTGATGAACATGCGAGCGGCCAAAGTAGATACGTCGATGATCCAGGTCGACGAACGGCTGCAGACATCGAGCGTGACACTCCTGATCACCCCCGATACGCAACGAACGATGATCTCGGCCGCGGGCGCTTCCCGCTACCTCGACTCGGCGGCTCTGACGCAGGCCGACCTCGAGGAGTGCGACGCGCTGATCATGAGCGCCTACAGTCTCGTCGCCGGGCGGCAGCGCGAGTACGCGGTGAGAGCGCTCGAGTACGCCTCGAAGGCGAACGTCACCACTTTCATAGACATGGGCTCGGGCGCCGTGAACGCCCTGCGTGACCGGCTCATCGGACTGGTGCGGGAGGTCGACTACCTGCTGATGAACGAGCGGGAGCTCTACACCCTGACCGGCGAGAGCTCGATTTCCGACGCCGTTTCGGGGCTTCGTACCCACGGCATCGAACGCGTGATCGTCAAGGTGGGCGAGATGGGCTCGATCGTCATCACTCCGGAACTCACCGAGCTGATCGAGGCGTTCGAGGTGGACGGTGTGGTCGACTCTACCGGCGCCGGCGACTACTACACGGCCGCGTTCGCCCACGCGATCATGCGGGGCGACGACCTCCTGCATGCCGCCCGGCTCGGCAACATCGCCGGCGCCCTCAACACCACCATGGTAGGTGCCCAGAGCTACCCGATAACTGCGGAGGAGCTCGACAGTCACGCCGAAGAACTCGAAGCAGTGCAGGGTTGACGAGCGAGTTGAGTCGCCGACACCTTCTCATCGCTTGCCTGTTGTGCCTCCTGGCTTCTGGCGCCGTCGCTCAGGGCAACTACGCGGAACGATTCGAGCGGGCCTGGAGCCTGGTCGCGGAGCGCTACTGGAGCCTCGAGGAGATCGACTGGCAGGCGGTGGGCGAAGAGTACCGCGACGACGCCGTCGGCGCAGCCAGCGAGGACGAGTTCTACGACGTGCTGGAGCGGATGTACGAGGAGCTCGACGACGACCATTCGGTGTTCGTGCCACCCGAGCGGGTCGCGGAGATTCGCGAGGAGTACGGTGACCTCCCTTGCCTGCCGGTGCTGGCCCAGAGCGATCCGAACGCGAACATCGGCCGTGTGAGTTTCCGGCTCATCGGCCAGGTGGGCTACCTGAAGGTTCCGGACCTGGCCTCTCCGTGGATCGCCGCGGACACGCGGGACGTGGTAGGCACGCTGGTATCGGCCGGCGCCGATTCGTTGATCCTCGACCTGCGCGGGAACCCCGGCGGCCGGCTCGTCGAGATGATGCAGCTGGCCGGGATCTTCACGCGCGGCTTCCTCTGGCGGGTGGTGACCCGCTGGTCGCTGCCCATCCCCTATCCCGCCATCGGCGCCGTCGAAACCGAACTGCCGCTGGCGATACTCACCGACGGCCGGGTCAACAGCGCCGCCGAAGGCTTGGCCGGTGCCCTCCAGCAGGCCCAGAGGGCCGTTATCGTAGGCGAGCCGACCGCGGGCAACGTCGAGGCGGTTCTCCCCTTCTGCCTGCGCGACGGCTCCCAGGCGTGGATAGCTACCGGGGTGCTGGCCCCTATCGGCGCGCCAACCTGGGAGGGAGAGGGCGTCAAACCCGACATACCCGCGGACGCCGACGAAGCGCTCGAAGCCGCTCTGCGCTACCTGCGAGGGATGTGAGCGCTCGGAGCGTAGCGACGGGCGTATGGTGCCTGCCACTCGAGAGCAGCACCCTGCCTCCCTTCGACACCACCAACACCTACCTGGTAGCCCACGACGGGGTGGGGGTGATCATCGATCCCGGGTTCAACGGGGAAGGATCGATCGATGAGCTGGGCGCGCTCGTCGACGGCGCCGGGGTCCGCCTGGTGAAGGCAGTCCTGCTCACGCACACCCATGGCGACCACACCGGAGGTCTGGACTCGGTGGCGAGCCGCTTCGACGAACCTACTCTCTACGTCCATCCGCTCGAACTGCCCCGCCTCAGTTCGGACCGCGCCAGGGCGTTGACCGACGAGCGTGTGCTGACCGTGGGAGACCTGACGATCAGGGCGCTTCACACTCCCGGTCACAGCCCTGGGCATCTCTGCTTCCATCTGCCCGATTCCGGTGTCGTGCTGTGCGGGGACCTGGTTGCCGGCGGCGCCTCGGTATGGGTCGGGGTCCCGGAGGGCGACATGAAAGCCTACCTGGCTTCGCTCGAGCGGATCGCTGACATCGAAGGTTTGCAGACGCTCGGTCCGGGCCACGGCGACCTGATCGGGGATCCGAAGGGGCGCCTGGATCAGGCACGCGACCACCGCCTGGATCGGGAGGAGCAGGTCCTCCTCGCTCTCGAGGAGCCCTTGCGACTGGAGGCACTGCGCGAGGCCGTCTACGGCGACCTCGCCGAGGGGCTACGGGGGCCGGCCGAGGCCACCCTGCTCGCTCACCTCCAGAAGCTGATGAGCGAGATGCGGGTGGTGCACCTGGGTGAGGACGAGACCGGACCGTTCGTGGTCAGGCGGTAAGTCGGGCGGTAGGTCCAGGAGTACGGCGCGCCAGCGCTGGCTGACGCCGGCTCAGCCCTCCAGGAAGTCCCTGAGCTTGCGGGTCCTGCTCTCGTGGTACTTGAGCTTGCGCAGCGCCTTGTTCTCGATCTGGCGGATCCGCTCGCGGGTCACCCCGAAGTGGCTGCCCACCTCCTCGAGCGTGTGCTCGCGACCATCCACCAGGCCCTTACGCAACTTCAACACCATCGCCTCACGCTCGTTCAGCTTGCCCAGAGCCTCGTCGAGTTCCTCCGAGAGGATGATCTTCGATGCCTGATCGACCGGCGATTCGACGTTCTCGTCGGGTATGAAGTCGCCGTAGAACGAGTCCTCCTCGTCACCGATCGGCGTCTCCAGCGAGAACGGCTCGCGGGCCAGGCGGAAAGCCTCCTCGACCTTCTCGGCGTTCCACTCCGGACCCATCGCGTCGGCGATCTGCTCCCAGGTCGGTTCCTCGCCATGCTCCTGATGCAGGGTGCGCCTGATCCTGGTGAGCTTGTTGATCGTCTCGACCATGTGCACCGGGATGCGGATAGTGCGGGCCTGGTCGGCGATGGCCCTGTTCACGGCCTGGCGGATCCACCAGGTGGCGTAGGTGGAGAACTTGTAGCCACGACGGTAGTCGAACTTCTCGACCGCACGGATGAGGCCCTGGTTCCCCTCCTGCACCAGGTCGAGGAAGCCCATCCCGCGCCCGCGATACTTCTTCGCTACCGACACGACCAGCCTCAGGTTCGCCTCGATCAGGTGCTGGCGGGCCATGTCACCGTCCTCCACCACCCGCTTCAGTTGCCGCTGGTCACGGTCGCTGAGTGTGGAGGCCTCCTCTTCGAGCCTCGCCCGGGCTGCCTCGCCCTCCTCGATGCGCCTCGCGAGACTGATCTCCTCCTCCAGCGTCAGCAGCTTGACGCGACCGATCTCCTGCAGGTACTGGCGCACCGGATCGCCGGTGGCGGCGCTGTCGCGGGTCCAGGAATCTGCCCGCTCCTCGAGCTCGAGGCGTTCGGCCTCCTCGTCGGCGGCCTCGTCCCCTTCGTCATCGTCGTCAGAAGCCAGCGCCTCGTCATCCTCGGCGTCGTCGTCGAGCTCCTCCTCTTCGGGCAACTCTTCGATCACGACGCCCTCCTGCTGGAGCAGGACGGCTAGCTTCCGCTCGCTCTCGCTGTCCTCTTCTTCGCTCGCGATCGTCTGGGCCACATTGACCACGGCGGCACGTGAGACGAGGCCCACGTCGCGCGCCGTCTGCAGCAGTTTCTGAACTGCCGGGTCCTCACGCAAACCCTCGAGCTCCTTCTGATCGACCTCTCCGTTCTCTACGCCACTCTCCTTCGCAACTGCAGCGGAGCCGCGTTTCTCGTTCACTCGTCGTCTCGTTCCACTCTTCTCGAGTTTTTCCGGCATGGGTCCTCCCGCCTCCGGCTCATGGTCCCGGCGGCACGATCGGTTGCAGCTCGTGTCGAAGTATCGGGGAACCGCCCGACCCCTGCGGTCGCACCTTCCTGGGTTAGGCGACCAATGGGCACTATAGCGAGGGCCGGGCGTCCACTTGTTTGCCCAGATTGCAGGGACGTCGGGGATGGCCTGCTAGAGAGGTCCGCCTCGTCTACGGACGGGCGTCACTACCTCTGCCCGTCGAGCAGGACCTGCCTGAGGCTAGAGGCCTCCGCTTCGATCTCCTGGACACGCTGCGGGGCGTCGCGCAGGCGTTCCAGCAGCTCGCTCGAAGGGGCCGAGACGCCCGTCGCCTGCGCGACGACGTCCGGGAACTTGGCAGGGTGAGCAGTGGCGAGGACGAGCGCGGGCCGGCGGTCACCCGTTCCGGCGCGATACCGCTCGACCGCCTCGAAGCCTACGGCGGTGTGGGGGCAGGCGATGTAGCCGTCCTCCTCGAAAGTCGCTCGCATCCGTTCTCGCGTCGCCTGGTCGCTCACCGAGGTAGCGCTGATGCGTTCCGTCATGCTCACGCCGAACAGCCGGTCCAGCCGCTCGAAGTTGCTGGGCGAGCCTACGTCCATGGCGTTCGAGATGGTTCTGACGGTCTCGCCGAAACGGTAGGCCTGCGCCGCGCCAGCCAGGAACCTGGGGAAGAAGTCGTTGGCGTTGTGCGCGGCGAGGAAGCGGTTCACCGGCAGCCCTGCCGCGGCGGCCAGCAGGCCGGCCGTCAGATTGCCGAGGTTCCCGCTGGGCACAGCTACCAGAGGCTCCCTGTCGCTCCCGGTGCTTCTAACGAGTTCGGCTACCGCCCACACGTAGTAGCACTGCTGCGGGAGCAAACGACCCACGTTTATCGAGTTGGCGCTGGAGAGCGGCACTCCCTCGAGGGCCGGGTCGACGAACGCCCCTTTCACCAGCCGCTGACAGTCGTCGAAGGTGCCCCGCACTCGCAGGCTGGTGAGATTGGGACGTTCAGCGATCAGCTGCCGCTCCTGGACCTCGCTGACCATCCCCTTCGGGTAGAGGAGCACGACACGCAGGTTGTCGAGGCCCGAGAAGCCGTCGGCAACCGCCGAGCCTGTATCGCCGGAGGTGGCGACGAGGATGGTTAGCCTCTCCCCCCTTCCCTCCAGGTAGCGGTTCATCAGACGCGCCATCGTCCGGGCGCCGAAGTCCTTGAACGAGAGCGTTGGACCGTGGAACAGTTCGACTACGTAGCGGTCCTCCGACAGTTCGACCAGCGGCACTGGGAAGTCGAGCGCGTCGGCGATAAGGCGGGCAAGTTCGTCACCCGTCGGCTCCTCGAGCCAGCCGCCAAGCAGTTCCGTCGCGAGGTCGGGGAACGACTCGATGCTGTGCCACCGTTCCGGGAGCGGCGGGATCGACTCTGGCAGGTAGAGGCCGCCGTCGGGGGCCAGTCCTTGGAGCAAAGCTACGCGGAAGGGAACGGAACGACCCGCTTCTCCGCGGCTACTGCGGAACCCGACAGGGCCGGGATCGCGTGGAACTCCCGCGGCTCTGATACGTTCGGGAGCGCCGGCCATGGACGGGAGGATATCACGCACCCCTGATATACTCCGCCCTTGGACGCCGCGCCCGACGGCAGCGGCGGCCAACTGGAGTTCTCATGCTCGGAATCGGTATTGTCGGCCTTCCCAACGTCGGGAAGAGCACGTTGTTCAACGCAATAACCCGCGCAGGTGTCGAGGCGGCCAACTATCCGTTCGCGACCATCGACAAGAACGTGGGCGTGGTCGCGGTCCCCGATGAGCGCCTGCCGGCGCTACGGGACCTCTACCGGAAAGATGGCAAGGAGCCACCGGTCGTTCCGACGACCGTCGAGTTCGTCGACATCGCCGGACTGGTGAAGGGCGCCTCGCAGGGTGAGGGCCTGGGCAACAGGTTCCTGGCCAACATCCGCGAGGTCGCGGCCATAGCGCACGTCGTCCGCTGCTTCGAAGACCCTAACGTCGTGCACGTCGCCGGCCGGGTCGATCCCATCGTCGACATCGACACGATCGACACCGAACTGGCGCTGGCCGACATCGCCTCCCTGGAGAAGCGGCTCGAGAAACTGCGCCGCAGCGCCAAGGCGAACAAGGAAGATGCCCTGCTGGTGGAGCGGTGTGAGGCGATGATCGCCCACCTCAGCGAGGGGCGTTCTGCCCGCAGTTCCGACATCGAACTACCCGCGGACTTCAACCTCCTCACCGCCAAGCCGGTGATCTACGTCTGCAACGTCTCCGAAGAGGACCTGATGGCCGGGAACGAGCACGTTTCGGCCGTAGCCAAGCGTGCCGAGAAGGAGGGCGCCGAGGTCGTCGTCATCTCTGCCCGCATCGAAGAGGAGCTGAGCGACCTGAGCGACGAGGAGGCGAGCGAGTTCCTCTCCGACCTGGGGCTCGAGGCGCCCGGACTCGAGCGTCTCATCCACAAGGGTTACGACGCGCTGGGTCTGCTTACGTTCCTGACGGCGGGCGAGAAGGAGGTGCGGGCCTGGACCGTGAGGCGTGGGACGAAGGCGCCGCAGGCGGCCGGAGAGATCCACAGCGACATAGAGCGCGGTTTCATCCGCGCCGAGGTGATCGCCTGGGACAGGCTCGTGGAGGCGGGGTCGATCACAGGGGCTCGCGCGAAGGGCTGGTTGCGGACGGAGGGCAAGGAGTACGTCATGCGGGACGGGGACGTGGTGAACTTCCTGTTCAACGTGTAGGGAAAGCTCGATCCCCCGCACAGGTAACCTGCGCGAAAGCGGCAGGCCGATCCACGGCCTCGACTACTGCCCGGTCGAGCATCTAGCTGGAGGACTCGTGGCAGCGGGCATCCTACCTAGCCGGGCCATTGTGACCGACACGCTTTCGTCGAAGTAGTGCTCCACCCCGATCCAGTTGGTAACGTGTCACTTTTTTCCCGTCTCCGACGGCCGCTATATTCGGTGGAGCGACATTCGCTGCCGTGCGCCGTGGTGTGCGGCTCGGAGGGGGCCCGGATGAGCGACACCGTCGACCAACGTGAATACACCGATATTCACTCGTTCGGTCCCGGCGAAGTAATACTCTTCCCAGGCGCGCCTGAGAACCTTTATCGAGTACACCGCGGTCTAGTCCGCGTGCACACAGTTGATGACGAAGGAAACGGGCTAACGCTTCGCTATGTAAAGCCAGGCGGGTACTTCGGCGAGGAATCGATCGCCGGACTACCGCGCAGGTACTTCGCCGAGGCCGTCGCGCAGAGCGACATAGAGGTAATCAGCCCAGCGGTTCTGCAGGCCGAGGACAACCTCGAGCTGGCGACCGATCTGGTCCACGCCGTCGAGGGACTTTACCGGTCCCTCCACCGTCTATCCGGCAAACGATTGCGCTCGCGCATCGCCGCGGAACTTCTCGACCTACGGGAGAGCGCTCTAGCCGGCAGGAACGACGCCGGCTACGAGATCATCCACATCACCCACGACGACCTGGCGGCTGCCGTAGGCTCGGTGCGCGAGACCGTCACGAAGGTGGTGGGTGAACTGGGCAGGCTTGGCGCGATCGAAGCCGGATACGGCAAGATCGCGCTCACCGACATAGACAGGTTGAGGTCGATCGCCGGGGAGTAGACCGCAGTCGGCAAAACCGCACGCCCCGCCCTTGGTGAACCTGAGGGCCTGGTCTTCCGCTAGAAGACCGGGCCGACCCGGAAGCGGAACTCCCCTGTGGGGTTCCGTTGGCTGAAACCGTAGTCGAATCTGAGCGCCGGTAGGAGGACGCCTCCGAAACCCAGGTTGACCTGCACGCCCACGCCGGCGCCCGCGAACAGCGGGGCGCCGTACTCGGGGAAGTTGGGCACGCTCGAGGCCCAGCCTACGTCGACGAAGACGATGCCGATCACCGTCTGGGTGGCGACAGTATCGAGGCCGAAGTCGTAGCGGTACTCCATCGAAGCGGTGGCGTAGGTGCGGGAGAGGTCGAAATCGTCCACGGTGTAGCCGCGGATCGCGGTGGCGTCGTTGATGCTCTTGCCCACCTGGAACCGCTTGGAGATGGGGTAGTTGGTGCCGAACTGATGTCCGGCGTTGATCCTGAAGGCCAGCACGTGGTTCGGGTCGCTTATCTCCTCGGGCGCGATGTCGGCCAACAGCACGTAGGTCTTCACACCGAACTCGAGTTGCTGGTAGGCGTACGACTGCTGCTGCCCGCTCGCAGGATCACGGTAGTCGGT
This sequence comes from Trueperaceae bacterium, assembly GCA_036381595.1. Lineage (NCBI taxonomy): Bacteria > Thermotogati > Deinococcota > Deinococci > Trueperales > Trueperaceae > Trueperaceae bacterium. Next base: position 46,863 of record DASVCN010000014.1, read on the forward strand.
ACCGATCCCCAAGCCCACCAGAGCAGAGGCAGCGATGCCGCTTCGCGGGAAGTCGGGGTTGTCGCGATCGTCGTAACTCACCGTCGTGCTGATGAAGCTGTTGAGGCCGCCCTGGGGCAGGAAGTCATCGGCAGCCGCCTCTGGCAGCGCGCAGCGGTCGGCGTTCTCCAGGCTCCCACTGTCGTCGAAGGTGCACTCCACTTCGGGCGGCTCGAGCTTGTAGTCGGTGATAGAGGCTCGGGCGCTGAAGCGGAGGCTGGTGAAGTCGGCGACCGGCCGCGCGACGGAGAAGCTGAGACCGGTGTCGCGTTGCGCGTACTCGCCCACAAGCACCCGGTTCGCCTCGGTATCGGGCCGTCCCGGGTAGGGCGCGCGGGTGGAGCCATCTGCGGTCAGGAGCTGGTTGGTCGCCACCACACTGAACAGGGACGCCGATACCGAGGTGGGGACCTCCCGGAAGTCGTAGGCGTCGATGTAGAGCCAGGGGATGCTGTAGCGGACGGAACCGCCGAGCATCAGGCCGATGTCGGAAGTCTGCAGATTGACTTCCGCGCCCACGCTGTGGGCCCGCCCCAGGAAGTTCGCTTCGCTGAACGAGAGCGATGCCGAGAGGCCCGAGTCGGTCGCGTACTGAGCGCTGGGCGTGAAGAGGCCGGTACGCAACTCCCGTACGACGACGTCGAGACGAACCTGCGACGGATCCTCGGTCGGGACGAACCTCACGTTGACCGGTTCTACGGCGCCCAAGCGCGCTATCTGCCGCAGCGATGCCCTGATCTCCTCCTGGTTGACGACCGTTCCGACCTCGGGCATGTAGCGGGTGATCACGAACTCGTGCGTCTTGGGTTGCTCGCCCTCGAACGTGACGTCGTGGCCGGCGACCGTAACCTCGGTGATCCGCTGGATGTAGGTACCTTCGTCGTAGCTGAAGTCGGGCTCGGGCAGGACCACCCAGCCCTCCTGCTGGTAGCGCCGGACGATCCGATCGAAATCCTCGCGGGCGAGCGTGGAGGTGAAGGTGTCTCCCACCTCAAGCGCCAGCACCTCCCGCAACTCCTCGTCCGAGACGACGGTGTTCCCTTCGAAGACGATATCCTCGACGGGACCGGCGGTCTCCGGCGGGCCGAGCTGGAAGGTCACTCGCACGTCCCCGTCGCTCGTGGGAATCGGCGTCATCCGCACGTCGCCGCTGCGCCCTCGAGCCAGTCGCCGCACGTCCTCGAGCAGCAGGTCGTAGTTGAACAGGTCGCCGACCTCGACGCTCAGCTCCGACGGATCGACTCCGATGGCGCTGGTATCGATCGAGGCGATGCGCGCCTCCTGCAACGCCACCTCGAGGATCCCCTGCTGCAGCGAGCTGGCCCCCACGTCCACGCCGCTGAAGCGGTAGCCCTCATCCCGATAGAGCTGCTCGACGCGCTGCACCGCCTGAACGTAGAGGTCGAAGTCGAACTCGCCCGTGCTCACCAGGGGTTGGAACAGCTGCCTCAGAGGCGCTTCCTCCAGTACCGACGACTCCTCCACCACGACGTCGTCGACGGGAGCTGCCTCGCTCACCTCGAAGACGAGCCTCAGCTGCTCCTCCCCGCCGGCCTCGACCTCCTGCACCTCCAGGCTCACGGGGACGTCGAAAGGGAAGCCCCGCCGCCGGTAGAGCCGCTGGATGGTCGAGAGGGCTTCCTCGGCCCGTGCCGTGTTGTAGACGCGGCCGGGCGCCAACAGGTGTTCTCGTTCGAGGGCCATCCTGAGAGTCTCGGCCTGGATCGCCTCTGCCCCCTCGAAGAGCACCTCGCTGATGAGCGGATTCTCCTCCACCCGCACGAGCAGCACCGGTCCGTCGTTCGAGTCCTCCAGCGAAACGCTCACCTCGCTGAACGTCCCCAGGGCGTAGACCCGGTTCCGCTCCGCCTCGAGATCGACCTCCTCGACGGGACGGCCGGCCCGCGACTCCAGTACCACGCGCACGATGTCCGCGTAGCTGGCGGTGCCTTCGACCCGCACCCCGGCGAGGGTTTCGCCGCCCGCCTCGGACTGTGCGGCAGCCCAGGCGGAAAGCATGACAACGACGACGAGAACAGCACGACGTAACGGCATGACGCAAGTCTAACCGAGGAGTTGTGTGAGAAACCTGCGCTGTAGCCGCGCTTCCGGCCCGAGCCGCCCAAGGAGGGCTGGTTATCATGGCGTCATGCACCACCCCTTCGATACCCCTCTGGCCCAGGCCCTCTCCCGCGTCCGAAAGGAGAGCTCGCTGGTGCCGGAGGTCGCGCTCATCCTCGGTTCCGGCCTCGGCCCGCTTGCCGACGAGATCGACGTCGACGCCATCGTTCCCTACGAGGAGATCCCGGGGATGGTCCGTTCCACCGCACCGGGCCACTCCGGCAAGCTCTACCTCGGATCCTTGGAGGGGCGGCGGGTGGTGGCGATGAGGGGACGGGTGCACCTCTACGACGGGGTCAGCGCGGCCCAGGTCGCCTTCCCGGTGCGCCTCATGCACGAGCTGGGCGCGGGGAGTCTCATAGTTTCCAACGCCTGCGGTGGGCTCGAACCGAGCTGGCGGGCGGGTGACCTGATGCTCCAGACCGACTTCATCAACGCCACCGGAACGAGCCCTCTGCTGGGACCCAACGACGGAAGCCGGGGGCCCAGGTTTCCCGTCATGTTCGATTGCTACGACAGCGACTACTCGGGGCTCGCCCGCAGCTCCGCGGAGCGCCTCGGTATCACCCTCAGAGAGGGCGTCTACCTCGCCATCTCCGGCCCGGCTTACGCCACGCGCGCCGAACTGCGGGCCTATCGCAACTGGGGCGCCGACGCGATCGGCATGTCGACCGTCCACGAAGTGATCGTTGCCCGACACGAAGGAGTCAGGGTGCTCGGCCTCTCCTGCATCACCGACATGGCTCTGCCCGATTCGCACGAGCATGTGAGCGGAGATGAAGTGGTGCGTATGGCCGAACGCTCGGGCGAGAAGTTCCGGCGGCTGGTGCGGGCCGTCCTGCCGGAGCTGCAGGCTTGATCGACGAGGTACGACGGCGGATCGCGGCGGCCTGCGAACGGGCCGGTCGTGAGCGGTCCGAGGTGAAGCTCGTAGCCGTGACCAAGGGCCATCCTGTCGCCGAGATCGAGGAGAGGGTCGTGGACGAAGGCTGCCTGGTTCTGGGAGAGAGTCGGCTCCAGGAGTGGCGGGCCAAGGAGGCAGAACTCACGGGCCGCGGCATCGAGTGGCATCTGATCGGCAACCTGCAGCGAAACAAGATCAAGTACTGTCTCCCCTTCCACACCATCCACTCGCTCAACTCGCGGCGGCTCGCCGATGCTCTGCAGGCGTACGGCGAGCGGAGCGACCACCGGTTCCGGGTGCTGGTGGAGGTGAACGTCGCCGGGGAGGAGAGCAAACTGGGCATCGGGGTCGAGGAAGCGGCCGAGCTAGTTGCCTACGCCCGGGCTCTGCCCAATCTGCAGGTGGCCGGGTTGATGACGATGGCTCCTCACTACGACGACCCGGAGCAGGCCAGACCGGTGTTCAGGGGCCTCCGAGGGCTGCGTGATAAACTCGGCCTGGTGGAACTCTCGATGGGCATGAGCAACGACTTCGAAGTCGCGGTCGAAGAGGGAGCGACGATCGTAAGGGTTGGCAGCGCTCTGTTCGACGGGAGCGACGCGTGAAGCTGAGCCCGCTCGACATCGAGCACATGGAGTTCACCACCTCGGTAAGCGGGTACTCGAAGCGTCAGGTGCGTGAGTTCCTGGAACGCGTGTCGCAGCAGCTTGAGGAAACCCTCCGCGACAACCAGGGGCTTCGCGACGAGCTCAAGAAACGCGACGAACGGATCGAGGACCTACAGGTCGGCGAGGTCGAGCTCAAGCGGGCGGTGATAGCCGCCGAGCGGATAGCCAACGAGATCAAGGAGAACGCCAAGCACGAGGCGTCGTTGATCCTGCGTGAGGCCGATGGGCAGCGGAACAACCTGCTGCGTGAAGCCGAATCGCGGCTGCGGTCGGCACGCGCCGAACTCAGTCGGCTCGAGCGGGAGCAGCAGCTCTTCCGCGAGCAGTTCAGAGGGTTGCTGCGCGCCTTCGAACGGAGCCTCGACAATCCGGGCGCCAGCCGCAGCGCTCCGGAAGGTCAACCCAAACAGGTTGCGGCACCGGAAGCGGCAACCGAGAAGAGCCAGTAGGCAAGGGGGCTTCAGCGCTTGACACAGACGTACTTCGCGTACGCCTGCCACTTGCCATATTTCACGGACTCGATCTCGAAGCCGACTCGATCCAGCATCGCCTCCAGCAACCAGGTGTAGGTGATGAACTCCTCGCGCACGTCGTGCTCGAAGAACTCACGAGGGAAGCTTCCCGCCGGACGGCTGTCGATCCAGGCCTCGATCGCCTCGTCGGCCCGGCTCGGCTCGAATGAGAACAGGATGTCACGCAGGAACAACTTTCCGCCTGGTTTCAGTACGTCCGCGATCCTTTGAAGGGCCCTGACTTTCCAAAGGTCGGGAAGGTGATGCAGGGTTCGCTGGGTGAACGCGAAGTCGACCGGTTCGCCTCGATGCTCGTAGGTAAGGTGTCCCTGATGCACGTACTCGATATTGTGGAGGTGGAGCCTCCTGGCCTTCTCCCGTAGTTGATCGAGCATGGCTGTCGATACGTCGACTGCTATCACGCTCTTGCAGACTTTGGCCGCCTCCAAGGTGAGGGCGCCGGTGCCGCATCCGAAATCGATGATCGTGTCGGAAGCCGAAACACCCAGTTCGATCAACCGTTGCCTTTCAACCTCCGGGTCCACGTTCGCGAACCTGTCGTACGACTCCAGGACTTCGCTATCCGACCAGCCGAAATCCTGGAATTCGTCGAAAAGCCAAGGCGGAGCCGACTTGCTATCTAGCTGTGCCATGTCCAATTGCTAAGACGATTCGGGCGGTGGCGGCGCCTGGAAAGTCCTCTATCCCGGCAACGACTCGGCTACTTCGCTTGCTGCTCTTTGGCCTGCGCGCTGTCCAACGCTTCTGTGAGCGTGACCCAAGGCAGGGTCGCGCACTTGACGCGGGCATGCAGCTTGCTGATGCCCTGGAGCAGTTTGAGGTCGCCCAGCCGGTCGCTTGGCTCCCCTCCGTGGATCATCTCCTTGAAATCGGCGGCCAGCGAGCGCGCCTCGGCCACGCTCAACCCCTTGAGCGCCTGGGTCATCATGCTCGCCGACGCCTGGCTGATCGCGCACCCTTCGCCGATGAACTTCGCCTCGGCCACCTTGTCGTCGTCGATGAGGAGGAAGAGTTCGAGCTCGTCCCCGCACGACGGGTTGAGCCCCTCCTGGCGCACCGTATGCGGCTCGAGCTCGCCTCGGTTCCGGGGGCGCTTGTAGTGGTCGAGGATGATCTCCTTGTAGAGGCTGTCGAGCAGGGACATGTCTTGTTCCAGTTCCTATCGAGGTGACTTGACTCAGGCGAAGGCGGCGAAGAAGTCGCGTGCCTTGACGACCGCCGCGACTAAGCGGTCGATCTCGTCTTCGGTGTTGTAGAGATAGAAGCTTGCTCGGGCGGTCGCCTGGGTACCGAGGGCGCGGATGAGCGGCTGAGCGCAATGGTGCCCGGCTCTCACGGCGACCCCCTCCTGGTCGAGAACAGTAGCGATGTCGTGCGGGTGAGCGCCGTCCACGTTGAAGGCGATGATGCCGCCACGGTCTTCCCCTTCGGGCCCGTAGAGGGTAACGCCTTCGAGTTCCCGCATCCGCGCCAGCGCGTAGGCGAGAAGGCGCCGATCGTGCTCGAAGATCCGCTCCATGCCGATCTCCTCGAGGTAGTCGATCGCGGCCCCCAACCCGATCGCCTCCGCTATGTTCGGCGTGCCGGCTTCGAAGCGCATGGGGATGTCCGCGAAGCTGCTGCCCTCTATCTCCACCCGCCTGATCATCGATCCACCGGTTAGGAAGGGGGGCATCTCGCGGAGGATCTCGGCCCGGCCCCAGAGCGCGCCTGCACCCGTGGGTCCGCACATCTTGTGCCCGCTCAGCGCGTAGAAGTCGGCCCCCAGAGCCTGCACGTCGACCGGCATGTGGGGAGCAGCCTGAGCACCGTCGACCAGCACCAGAGCGCCTGCATCGTGCGCCAGATCGGCTATCTCCCTCACCGGGTTTATGGCGCCCAACGTGTTGCTCATGTGCCACGTGGCCACCAGCCGCGTCCTGTCGCTCAGCATCTCCCGGTAGCTGTCCATGTCGAAGCGATGGTCGGGAGTGAGAGGGACCGCTCGCAGCCTGGCGCCCCGCTCCTCGACCGCGCGCTGCCACGGCACCAGGTTGGCATGGTGCTCGGCGACCCCGATGACGATCTCGTCACCGGTCCTCAGGTTGTGCCTGGCCCAGCTGTCGGCGACCAGGTTTATGGCCTCGGTGGTGTTGCGGGTGAAGATCACCGAGGCCGGATCGGGTGCGTTGATGAAGCGCGCGACCTTCACCCGGGCTCCCTCGTAGAGGTCGCTCGCCTCGACGGCGAGGGTGTGGGCCCCACGGTGGACGTTGGCGTGGTGGCGGTAGTAGTAGTCGACCATCGCCTCGATCACCTGCCGGGGCTTCTGGGACGAGGCGGCGTTGTCGAGGTAGACGAGCGGGTGACCGTTGATCTCCCTCTCCAGGATCGGGAAGTCGGCGCGCAGGCGGGCCACATCGATCGCGCTGCCACTCGTGCTCATAGCCCGAGTGTACCACCCCTCGGAATGATTCCGAGAAAGCTGACTAGCCGATTGCCGTTTCCGGCCCAACCGCTGCCGTCCGGCTGCGGGAGCCGCTCGGGGTGGGCGTTACACTGCCGTGTGGTGCTGCGCAAGCTCACGCAGATCAACTTCCGCAACCTGGCCACCTCGACACTCGAGCCGTGTGCGGGGCTCACCGCCATATCCGGCCGGAACGCCGCGGGCAAATCGAATCTGCTGGAGGCGTCCTACCTGGGCCTCACCGGAGAGCTGCCGGGTGGGAAGATCGCGGAGAACCTCCGGATAGGCGAGGAACAGGGGTTCGTGGGCGTGCAGCTCGATCACGACGATGGCAACAGCACGATCGAGGTCGGTCTTGCACCGGGAAGAAAATCGCTCAAGCTCGACGGCCAATCGGCCCGGGTCGTCGACGTCTCGCGGGTCAGCGCAGCCGTGCTCGTAACCCCGGAAGACGCCGACCTCGTGCACGGCTCCCCCTCCGGCAGGCGCGCCTATCTCGACTCGCTGCTGGGACGTCTCTCCCCCCGCTATTCGGTCGTACTGCGCGCTTTCGCACGCGTTCTCGAACAGAGGAACGCCGCTCTACGGAGCGGCTTCGGCGACGCGGGGGTCGAGGTATGGAGCGACCGGTTCGTCGAGTTGGGAAGCGAGATCGACGAGCTGCGGGAGCGGGCGATCGTCCGCATCGCTGAACTCGCAGCGACCGCATACGAGGCGATAGCGGGCAGCGGATCACGGCTCGAGGTGACACTGCAGCGCTCCTGGGAGGCGAGTCTGGCCGAAGCGTTGCGCGCCAGCCGCCAAGAGGAGCGGGCTCGCGGCGTGACCGTGGTAGGTCCCCATCGAAGCGATCTTCGCATCGACCTAGGGGGCCACCGCGCCCAGGCTTACGCCTCCCGTGGGGAGGCGCGCACCGCGGCTCTGGCTCTCAGGGTCGCGGAGTTCCGCCTGCTGGAGGAGCGGCACGGGGAGACACCGGTACTCCTGCTCGACGACTTCAGCGCCGAACTCGACCCTTCCCGACGGGAGTTCCTGCTGCGGCTCGTGCGCAGTGCCGATCAGGCCCTCGTTACCGGCACAGAAGCTCCCCCCGAGTACGACACTCTCATGAGGATCGAAGCGGGGAGGGTGAGCAGTGGCTAAGGACACTCACGTCTCAGAGCTGCTGGCAGAGGTCTTCCGGCGTGGCGGGATGAAGCGCTCGCTCAAGCGGGCGCAGGCCGTGCTGCTCTGGCCACAGGTGGCCGGCAAGCAGCTCGCCGCCTTCACTCGCGCTCGCAGCCTCGTTGACGGGGTGCTGATAGTGGAGGTGCCCGATTCCGAGACGGCGATGCACCTGACGCTGCAGCGGCAACGCTTCCTCGACGTGTTCCAGGGCAAATTCGGAGCACGAGAGGTGCGCGACATCCGCTTCCAGACGGGACGCCGAGTCGGGGCCGAGGAGCAGCCTGCGGTAGAGGCGAAGCAGGTGCAGGTGGACCCGACCGACCTGGCGCAGCTCACCCGTGCGCTCGGTGAACTCGAACTCCCCGACGAGCTGTCGCAACCTGCCTTGCAGGCGGCTCAGTCGATGCTCGCCTATCGGGCCCGCCGCAAGGCAGAAGGCTGGTCCAACTGCCCTACCTGCGACGCCCTCACGCCCGAGACCGGGCTGTGCTCCACCTGCCGCCGCTACTCCGAAGATCCTCAGGTGGTTGCGGCCGCAGGGAGGCTGGCGGTGAACCCCTCCGTCGGCACCCCGGCGCTCTCCGAGGAGCAGCGCTCGGTCGCATCCTTGCTGGCCCAGAGGGAGCTGGCCGGAACCCTCTCTGAACTCCTGCCGCAGGTCCTGGCCGATCCCCAGCTGAGACAGCAGCTGGAGACGGTAGCCCGCTGCTACCTCGCGCTGCGCCTCGGGAAGGCGCCGGCGCAGGTGAGCGACGCCGACCTGGCTCTACTCCCGCCCAAGGTCGCTCGGATACTCGGCCACCTGGACGGGTAGTTCCTCGGAACTGCGACGACCTCCGTCACCTGTTACCCTTGCCTCGTTCGTGACGGCTCGCCAGCGACTCTCGGTTCGAGCCAGTGAGGTGAACCATGCCCAGACCGGTCGCTCTCATCGTCCTCGACGGCTTCGGCCTTGCTCCGGAAGGTCCGGGCAACGCTGTGGCTCTCGCCGACACACCGAACTTCGATCGCTACCGGCGGGAGTGGCCCCACACCACCCTGCTGGCCTCGGGGAAGGCGGTCGGTCTGCCCGAAGGTCAGATCGGCAACTCCGAGGTGGGTCACATGAACCTGGGCGCCGGGCGGGTCGTGATGCAGAGCCTCACCTACATCCAGGAGCAGATAGAGAGCGGCGCGTTCTTCCGGAATCCCGTACTCAGGGAGTTGATGGCGGAGGGCAGGCGGCTGCACCTCCTCGGCCTGGTTAGCCGCGGCGGGGTTCACAGCGACCTCGAGCATCTCCTGGCGCTGCTCGAACTGGCGCGGCGCGAGTACGACGGAGAGGTGTTCATCCACGCCTTCACCGACGGCCGCGACACCCCTCCTCAGAGCGGGCTCGGTTATCTGCGGGAGTTGGAGGAAGCGATCGTTTCGAGGGGCGCCAGAGCGCGAGTGGCCACGGTGAGCGGACGCTACTACGCGATGGACCGCGACAGGCGCTGGGAGCGTATCGAGCGCGCATACGACGCGGTGGTCTGCGGGCGGTCGAGCAGGAGCGCTCGCAGTTCGGTGGCGGCGATCGACGCCGCCTACGAACGCGGTGAGACGGACGAGTTCATCGAGCCGACGGTGATCACGACGGAAGACGGCGAGCCGCTGGGTGCGATCCAGGATGGGGACTCGGTGATCTTCTTCAACTTCCGCGCCGACCGTGCCAGGCAACTGACGTCCGCGCTGCTCGGGGGATCGGACTGGAACGAGTTCGGAAGGTGCAAGGCGCCGCAGATCCGGTTCGCCTCGCTCATGCAGTACGACCGTGAGTCCTCCGCGCCCTTCGCCTTCGAACTGCCGGAGCTGCGACCGAGCCTTGCCGAGGTCATCTCCGGGGCAGGATTACGGCAGTACCACACCGCAGAAACGGAGAAGTACGCGCATGTGACCTACTTCTTCAACGCCAAGCGGGAACGGCCCCACGAGGGGGAGGAGCATCATCTGGTCCCCTCGCCCAAGGTAGCCACGTACGACCTCAAGCCCGAGATGAGCGCGTCCGAGCTCGCCGCGGCAACGGTCAGCAGGATCCGCGAGCGGAACGACGACTTCATCCTCGTCAACTTCGCCAACCCGGACATGGTGGGCCACACCGGGGTGCTCGAAGCGGCGGTCGAGGCCTGCGAGGCCAGCGACCAGGGGATGGGTGAGGTGGTCGAGGCGGTACTCGCGAAGAGCGGGGCGGCAATCGTTCTGGCCGACCATGGTAACGCCGAGGTGATGGTCGACGAGAAGGGCGAGCCGCATACGGCGCACACAACCAATCCCGTCCCCTGCATCCTGGTCGGAGTCTCGCGCGTGGGCCTGCGGCAGGGCGGCGTGCTGGGCGATGTGGCGCCGACGGTTCTCGAACTGCTGGGTGTAGAGGTGCCGACCCAGATGACGGGACGATCGCTGCTCGCCTCCGATTGAGGGCCCGAAGTAGCGACCGAAGCGAGTTCGAGCAGCAGGACTAGATCTCGAAAGCGAGGAGCGGCACGAGCGCTTCTGCCGGCTCCAGCGATCCGTGCATCCCCACCATCGACCCTTCGGCTTCACGGTCCCACAGGTGGTTGGCGCCCCGGGAGAGCAGCAGCACGTCGCCAAGACGGGCCGGCGTCTCCGGGTGGAGTACGGCGGTGGGGCCGTAGAGGCCGGCCGCCAGCGCTTCCGCACCGTCGAGCACGGCGAAAGCGTCGGTCAGCTCCTCTCGGCAGTAGGCCAGCAGTTCCTCCTTCGCGCCGCCCCTGGCGTAGAGGTTGACGTGCCGCGCCTCACCGCCCGGACCCAGCAGGCTGAGGTCCTGCAGGCCCGGGTACTCCTGGATCTCGTGCCGCCGATCGACCGGGCAGTCCACGTGACCGTGATCGGCGCTGACGAGGAGCAGCGTTCGCGTTCCGTCGCGCCTGGCCGGTCGCTCCATCAATCTGCGCAGGTGGGCAGCGAAGTTCGCCCAGGTAAGGCTCCACGACGGAGCGTTCGTGCCGTCTCGGTGGCTGAGGGCATCGAAATCGGAGAGGTAGGCGTAAGCCAAGCTCATCTCCGGCGCGCCGTCCAGCCACTTCGCAAGCTTGTGGCAGGCATCGGTCCAGTTGATGTATCCCTCGACCCTGGCCCCCCGCAGCTGCATCCGGCTCAGCGGCGTGCGCACCAGGTGTGACGGCATGAAGGCGCTCGTCCGAGCGCCGCCCTGAGCTAGCACCTGGGCGAGCGATGGCGTGGGCAGGAACTCCTCGGGGACGAGTCCCCACCGCTCCAGGTCACCGGCCTTGGCCAGGGGATCGGCGACCGGCTGGAAGAGGAGCATGTTGGCTAGTACTCCGTGACGGGGCAGCAGGAACGTGTATCCGAGCATTCCGGTCGCGGCCGGACCGGCTCCGTTCCCCAGCAGGACCGTCGTGGCGGCGCTCGTCGTCGCCGGAGCTATCGAGGTGAGCGTTTCGTCGAGCAGAGGCGCTCTCCCCACGAGCTGCTCGATCGAACCTCCTGAGCAGTCCAACTCCTGCTGCAACCGTTGACGCCCTACGCCGTCGATGAGCAGGAGCACGACCCGGTCGGCCCGGCCCAGGTTGGCCGCCAGAGTACCGTGGAGCGGAGGCGCCGCCCAGCCCTCATCGACCCCAAGCAGCCCGCCGATCGTCGCCGGGAGATTGGCGATCGAGCCACCGGTGTAATCGGGAGTGACGAAACCGTCGGGCAGGAGGGCGTCCAGGACGGGCAGGTGACTGTTTCCGCGCATGGCTCCTCAATCTAACGTGCCGCCTCCCGCGTTGGCGTTCGCTGCGGCGCTGAGCAGCTAATCGTAGTGCCGCGGCCCATGCCGCTGCCAACGACGACGACGCGATTGGCGAAAGAAAGCGGGCGGTCGCTGGGACCGCCCGCTGGCTGGCTGGGTGAAGGAGGACTCTTTTAGAAGTCCATGCCTCCCATGCCGCCCATGTCGCCGCCGGGCATACCGCCTGCCGGAGCCGTTTCCTTCTCCGGCTTGTCGGCGATGACGGCCTCGGTGGTGAGCATGAGGCCGCCGATCGAAGCAGCGTTCTGCAGCGCGGTGCGCGTCACCTTGGTGGGGTCTACGATGCCGGCTGCGAACATGTCGTCGACATACTCGTCGGTCGCTGCGTTGTAGCCGAACTTGCCGTCGTTCTTGCCCTTGATCGTGTTGACGACGACCGAGCCTTCGGCGCCGGCGTTCGCAGCGATCTGCCGGGCCGGCTCCTCGAGCGCTCTCATGAGGATCTGGGCTCCGGTACGCTCGTCGCCGCTGAGTCCCTCGGCCAGCTTCTTGACGGCATCGACCGCGTGGATCAGGGTGACGCCACCACCGGCCACTATGCCTTCCTCGACCGCCGAGCGGGCGGTGGAGAGGGCGTCCTCGAAGCGGTGCTTCTTCTCCTTGAGTTCGGTCTCGGTCGCGGCACCCACACGGATCACGGCGACGCCGCCGGCCAGTTTGGCGAGGCGCTCCTGGAGCTTCTCGCGAGCGTAGTCGGAGTCGGTGTTCTCGATCTCGTTACGGATCGCCTTGACGCGCGCCTCGATCGTGGCCTGGTTGCCCTGGCCCTCGATGATGGTCGTCTCGTCCTTGGAGATGCGGACGCGCTTGGCGCGGCCCAGCTGCTGGATGCGCACGTTCTCGAGCTTGTGGCCCAGCTCTTCGCTCACGACCTCACCGCCGGTGACGGCAGCGATGTCCTTGAGCATCTCCTTGCGACGGTCGCCGAAACCTGGCGCCTTCACGGCCGCGATGTTCAGCGTGCCGCGCAGCTTGTTGACGACCAGGGTAGCGAGGGCTTCGCCTTCGATGTCCTCGGCAATGATCAGGAGCGGCTTGCCGGCCTGAGCGACCTGCTCGAGCACCGGCAGGAGATCCTTGAGGGCGCTGATCTTCTTCTCGAAGATGAGGATGTGGGCGTCCTCGAGCACCGCTTCCATGGCGTCGGAGTCGGTGATGAAGTAGGGGCTCAGGTAGCCCTTGTCGAACTGCATCCCCTCCACGACGTCGAGATCGGTGTCGAGCGACTTCGACTCCTCGACGGTGATGACGCCGTCACGGCCCACCTTGTCCATCGCGTCGGCGATGAGCTTGCCGACTTCCGGGTCGTTGGCCGAGATGGCGGCTACTTCGGCCACCGACTTGGAGTCCTCGACCGACTGCGCCATCGAACGGATCGACTCGACCGCGGCCTCGACCGCCTTGTCGATGCCGCGCTTGAGCGCCAGCGGGTTGGCGCCGGCCGCAACGTTCCGCAGGCCCTCCTTGACGATGGCCTGACCGAGAACGGTGGCGGTAGTGGTGCCGTCACCGGTGATGTCGTTGGTCTTCGAGGCGATCTCGATGAGCAGCTTGGCGCCGATGTTCTCGAGGTGATCGGTCAGCTCGATGTCCTTGGCGACGGTGACGCCGTCCTTGGTGATGGTCGGCGAGCCGAACTTCTTCTCCAGCACGACATTGCGCCCACGGGGGCCGAGGGTCACCTTGACCGCGTTCGCAACGGCGTTGACGCCCCTCTCGAGACTGCGCCGGGCTTCTTCCTTGAAAATCAGTTCCTTGGCCATGTTCTCTCCCTTGCTCTCTCTACGATTCCCGTGTCAGATTCGTTGTTACTCGACGATCGCGTGGATATCGCGGAGGCTCAGGATCATGAGCTCCTTGCCACCCAGGTCGAGTTCGGTGCCGCCGTACTTGGCGAAGACGACGGTGTCGCCCTCCTTGAGGTCCATCGGCTCGCGCTCGCCGTTATCGAGAACCTTGCCCGGTCCCACCGCGAGAACCTTGCCACGCTGGCTCTTCTCCTTGGCGGTGTCGGGCAGGACGATCCCGCTGGCCGTCGTCTGAGGCTCGTCGATGATCTCCACGACGACCTTATCGCCCAGAGGCCTAAGGCTCATGCGTGTCTCTGTCTGTGCCATGCTTCCCTCCGATTTTCGTGTGATGACCGACATTTTTAGCACTCGCCGATGGGGAGTGCTAACAGACACAATGGTACGCCCGGTTTTCGCAGGTTGTCAAGTAGGTTGAGCGTTCGACACTCAACCAGAAGGGGCGTCCGCGACGCCCTTCAACCTCGCTTCAAGCCGACCACGAGAGCCGGAACGAAGGCTACCGCGAACGTGATGTTGTAGGTGAGCAGGTTCACGAAGCCCCGCCAGAAGCTATTGAGACTGTCCGCTTCGAGCAGCGGGTCGACCCGCCCCTGGACCTCGGCCCAGTTCACCGTCAGGAACCCGAAGTAGGCGAGGGTCTGGATGGCTACGAAGAGCAGGCCAACCACGACCGCCACCACCTTGCCGACCTTCTTCACCGCGTAACCCACCAGGAAACCGGCTACGACTCCGAAAGTCAGCTGCTGGAGGAACGGAGCGACCGTAGTGAGGTCGGGCAGGTCCACGGCGACAGAGTCTAACACGGTGAGCTCTCTCGCCATTCGGCCGCTAGCAGGCGGTGCGATATCATTGTGGTCGTGAGTCTGAGTGTCGCCCCGCAAATCGTTGACGCACTCTCCAGAGCCCAACCGGTAGTCGCCCTCGAGTCCACCGTCATCACCCATGGCCTCCCCCATCCTCGCAACCTCGAACTGGCCGAAGAGCTCGAGGCTCAGATCCGGGAACGGGGAGCGGTACCGGCGACCGTAGCCGTCCTGAAGGGCAAGCTGGTGGTGGGGGCCAGCCTCGAGGATCTCGAGGAACTGGCCGGTTCCGACGCGCAGAAGGCGTCTCTCTGGAACCTGGGATCGCTCCTGGCCCAGGGGGCGAGCGCCGGCACCACCGTCGCTACCACGATGCATGCGGCGGCTGCCGCCGGAATCGAGGTCTTCGCCACGGGCGGGATCGGGGGCGTACACCAACGACCGTTCGATGAGTCGGCCGACCTGAGCGCGCTCTCCCGCTACCCGGTACTCACCGTGTGCGCGGGGCCCAAGAGCATCCTCGACCAGGCCGCGACGCTCGAACGCCTCGAGACCCTGGGCGTGCCTGTCGTCGGGTACCGTTCGCGGCATCTCGCCGGTTTCCACGTGCGAGAAACCGAACTGCCTCTGCCGGCAACGTTCGATCGGCCGGAAGGGATCGCCGCCGCTTTCCGCAGGCACCGCGAACTGGGGTTGCAGGGCGGGATGCTCGTAAGCAATCCGGTTTCTGAAGGACTCGCTCAGGACGAACTCGGCAGCTACCGCTCGGAGGCCGAGCGAGAGGCCAGCGAGGCCGGGGTCCACGGGCGCGACCTTACGCCCTTCCTGCTGGGGCGGCTCGCTGAGCTCTCCTCCGGGCGTACGGTAGAGGTGAACCTCCGCCTGCTACGGGAGAACGCCTCACTGGCCGCCCGTCTGGCCGCAGCCCTCCAGCTCCCCCGGCCCCTAGGAGCCCTCGATGAGTGACGCCGAAGACCAGCACTACCCGCAAGATCCGAAACTGGGCGACCTCCTGCGCGAAGCACGACAGGAGAAAGGGCTCGAACTGGGCGACGTCGCCGGTCTCACCAACGTACGGCGCGAGTACCTGGAGGCGCTCGAGGCGGGGCGCTACGCGGAACTGCCCGAGGACGTCTACACCCGCAACTTCCTCAAACTCTTCGCTCAGGCGGTGGGTTTCGACGTCGTGCGGGCGCAGGAGATGTACCGCAGCGAACGCCGGGAAGCACACGCCTTCGACACCAGCGAACAACGCCTCGAGCGCGACCGGGAGATCGCTGCGACGGTTCCGCCGGCCAGCGGCCGCTGGTGGGAGACGCCCGGAGACGGACCACGCTGGGGACCCCTCGTCTCCACCGCCCTGATGGTCGTGGCCGTGGTGGCGCTCGCCCTATGGGGCTTCAACAGCACCTTCTTCGATGCTTCCCGCGGCCTTCCCGAGGGAACGACCGAAGCGGAGGACCAGCTGGCCGAGACCGCTTCTCCCGCTGTCGAGGAGGATCGCGAGGCGGTCATCGACGGAACTCCCGTGGCCGAGCTCCCAAGGACGGTCCGGCTCTCGGTGACCTCTACCCCTTCGGGGGCGGAGGTCCTCGTCGACGGATTCCCCCTGCCCGGCGTCACCCCCATCGAATCCGCACCCGTGACCGCCAGGCCCGCAAGGACCATCCGACTCGAACGTGAAGGGTACGTACCGTACGAGGAGGAGTTCGACCTCAGCCGCGACCGTCATCTCAGCTTCTTCCTCACCCCCGTCTCTGCCGTTAGAACCGAGGAGGGGGCCGAAGCGAACCCGGCAGCGCCAGGGGATCCCGACACCGCCGAGGCAGCAGGGGGCCAGGAGGGCGAGGTGACTCTCACCATCACCGAGGACACCTGGCTGGAGGTCTACAGCGGAACCAGCCGCAACGGAGGCGAGAGGCTCGCCTTCATGACGGCTCGGGCGGGTCAGACCCTCAGCTACCCGCTACCGGTCTACATCCATGTCGGGAATGCCGGGGGCGTCGAGTTGACGGTGGAGGGACAGGAGCGCGGGACCCTAGGCTCGAGCGGAGAGGTGCGAGGGCTGGCGGTGACCGACTAGGATGGTCTGGTCGCTGGCGTTCCAATCCCTCGGGCGCCGGCCCCTGCGGACCTTCCTCACAGCCCTCGGGATCGCCGTGGCGGTCGGATCGATGGTTATCTTCCTCTCCCTCGGCGAAGGACTCCGGCAGGTGTTCAGCAACCAGCTCGGCGCGGTCGGGCCCGACATCCAGGTGAGCTACGGGGATGTCGAGGCCAACAATCCCTTCTCCTCGATTCCTCAGCTCGACCTCGCCTACGCCGCTGAACTCGGCGCGCACGCCGAACGCTTCGGCATAACCTCCGTGACGCCTGTGGTGCTGGTCGTCAGGGGCGGGTTCGACCCCACTTCGGCGATGGTGTTCCAGGGGATGCCCATCGACGTCGACCCGCGGCAGTACGTCACCGGTTTCAGGCTGGTGGAGGGCCGTTGGTTCGAGCCAACGGAAGCCGGCCAACCGCTCGCCGTGGTGGGCCTGAGCGCGGCCGAGCGACTGCACCTCGAGTTGGGCGACGTCCTGCGGCTCAACCCGGAATCGAGCTTCACCATCATCGGCATCGCGGAGACTGAGGGAGCGCTGGTGGGCAACAGCGTCGTGGTCCCGCTGCAGTCTCTCCAGCAGGCCATAGGCGTCAGCGACCGGGTGAGCGTACTGTCACTCGACCTGGCCAAACCGGCGCGCGCCGACGAGGTCGCGGCAGCCTTGGCCGAGGAGTACCCGGAACTCGGCTTCCAGACCCGTGCGGACCTGCTGGAAATCGTCGAACGCGGTCTGCGGATCTCCGATGCGGTGAGACTGGGGATCAGCGCCATCGCCCTCCTGGTGGGGGCCATCGCGGTCGTCAACACCCTCCTGATGAGCGTGTTCGAGCGGACCCGTGAGTTCGCCGTCCTGCGCGCCGTGGGGGCACGCCCGCGTTTCCTCCTCGCGCTGGTACTCTGCGAATCGATACTGCTCGCTGTCGCCGGCGCAGCGGCTGGCCTCGTACTCGGACGCCTCGGCATCGGCGGTGTGAACCTCGTATCGAACGACCTCGTAGGACTCGAGGTCGCCCTGCTCACGTTCCGGCTCGCCCTCTTCGCGGTCGCGGTGGCCCTGGTGGTGGGGCTCCTCGCCGGGCTGCTGCCAGCGGCACGCGCCGCTCGGGTACCGATCGCCGCAGCGATGGCAAGGGAGTGAAGTGAAACCGATCCACATCCTGACCCTGCTCCTGCTCACCCTGTCCGGCTTCGCCGCTCACTCTCAGGAGTACCGCTGGAGTGACGTCGAGCAGAACGTGACGATCCGGCGGGACGGCACCGTCGAAGTGGACGACAGGCGGACGCTCACGGCGCTGTCGGGGGACTTCGGGGAGGCGTTCATCTGCCTGGAACTCGAGGGGCGGCAGCGGATCGAGATGCTGCCCGGCAGCGGTGCCCTGAGCCCCGGACCGGACGCCGTCGCCTACACCCAGCGCTGCGAGGAGGGTGAGGGCACCGAACTGGTCGTGCGCAACGAGCGGCGGGTGCGCGAGAGAAGGGTGAGGTTCCACTACCTGCTGCACGGTTCGGTCGACCCGTACGCCGATGTCGTCCAGTGGTACTGGGAGATCTTCGGCCGGGGCAATCCACCGGTCCGTGGCTACGACCTCACCGTAGAGGCACCCGGACCGATGGCTGCGCCCTACGACGCCTACGTTCACCGCTTCGGCAACAGCGAACTGCCTACGGTGCGCCTGAGCGATGACAGGCGCGTACTCGAGGTTTCGTTCGATCGCATTCCGGAAGGCGAAGGGGTGGAGATCCGCTGGCTCATGGACCCGTCTCTCTTCAGCGTCCGGGGTGAAGGCCCTCGGATGGAGTCGCTGCTGCGCGACGAGGCCCGGATCGCAGGGCTCTTCGCGGTGAGACGGAGTCCGCTGTGGGGGGTGCTGGGCGCGGTCATCCTGTTCCTCCTGGCGCTCGGCGTCTACGGTGCCTACCGGCGCCACGGCAGCGAACCGGAGCTGCCGAGCATGCGCTACCCGTTCGAACCACCCAGCGACCTGCCGCCCGCGGCCGTGGGCGCGCTCCTCTCCCAACGCTTCAACGCGTCGACGATGGGCAACGCCTTCAGCGCTACGATCATGGACCTGGCCCGCCGGAACTTCGGCACCTTCACGGGTGAGGGCGGGAAGTTCTCGATGCGACTGGAGCCCTCCGGGGGAATCGCCGAGGACGGCCACCTCGAACCGTTCGAACAGGAGGTCCTGGCCTATCTGCGCGGCGCCGCCAGGCCCGGCAACCCGAACGAACTCGAGTTCGCGGAGTTGAAGCGGTACTCGGAGAGACGAGGGGCCCGCTTCCTGTCGGCCTGGGGCCAGGGAGTCAGGGCCTGGATAGAGAAGCGGCTGGACGGGCCCTTGACCACCGAGGAGAGCCGCCGCGCCTCGACCGCCTGGGCCCTCCGGTCGCTCCTCGCGGCAGCGGCGCTGTTCGGCCTCGGCATGTTCGCGATGGGCCCCTCGCAGGGAGCTCTCGTAGTGTTCGCGGTCCTCGCCGTCGGAATGGTGGTGATCGCCTTCCTGGCCCTCCCCAGCTGGCGGCCCGAAGTGGCGGCCCAGGTGTACGGCTGGCAGGGCTTCCGCAGGACACTCTCGGACTACACACGCATGAAAGATGCCCCCGACGACTTCTTCATGCTCTGGGACCGCTACTACTGCTACGCGGCGGTCCTAGGGGTTGCCGATCGATTCCTTCGGAACCTGCGTCGCGCCGCACCGCTACGCGGCCTCGACGAGGCGCAGCTCGCTTCCCGCGGCGCCTGGCTGACCGCAGACGCCGGGCGCCTGGCGAGCATCACCGACTTCGGCGCCATAACCAGTTCCGTTTCATCACTCTCCTCGGCTCTGTCCAGCGCTTCCGCGTCGGCCTCCTCGGGAGGTTCCAGCAGCGGCGGAGGCGGCGGGGGTGGCGGCGGCGGAGGGGGTGGCCGTTGACGGAAGCGACTGCAGCCTCGGGCAAGCTCCGCGCCCGGGACCTCGGCAAGGTGTACACCACCCCCTCCGGAGCGATCACGGCTCTCGTCGGATTCGACCACACCTTCGACCGCGGCCGGATCACCGCTATCATGGGCCCCTCAGGCTCGGGCAAGACCACCCTGCTGAACCTGCTCGCCGGCCTCGACCGCCCGACCAGCGGTGAGGTGCTGCTGGGCGAGCGGTCGCTGAGCGATCTGCCCGAGTGGCAACGCTCTATCCTCCGCCGCAACCATTTCGGGATCGTCTTCCAGTCGTACAACCTCGTCTCGGTGCTCTCCGCCCGACAGAACGTCGCGCTGCCACTGGCTCTCGCCGGCGTGCCGGCCGGGCGCAGGCTCGAGCGGGCGGACGAGTTGCTGGAGCGTTTCGGCCTCTCGCAGCGCGGCGCTCAACTCCCCTACCGGCTGTCGGGTGGTGAGCGGCAGAGAGTCGCCCTGGCTCGTGCGCTCGCCAACGACCCCCAGGTCCTCTTCGCCGACGAACCTACCGGCAACCTCGACAGCAGGTCGGGTGCGGTGGTCCTCCAGGCACTGCGCCAGATCGCCGACGAGGGACGAACCGTCATCGTCGTTACCCACGACGCCGAACTCGCCGCGAGGACGGATCTGATCCTCTCTCTCCGCGATGGTCGGCTCGAAGGCAGGCAGCAGGCGGTGCGAAGTGTCGGCTGACTCCATCGCGGGGGGCGCCGCATGACCCCGAGGACGGCAGCGGCTACGGGGGCGCTATGGGCAGCCCTGGCCGTGGCAGCGGGGGCGTTCGGGGCTCACGGGTTGGAAGGGCTGGTGAGCGGTGATCTTCTCGGCACCTTCGAGACCGCCGTCCGCTACCAGATGTTCCACGCGCTCGGACTGCTCGCAGCGGCGGCGATCGGCCCCCGAGCCTGCCGGGCGGCGCCGTGGCTGCTGGCTGGTTCCCTGGTCTTCTCCGGCAGCCTCTACCTGTTGGTGGCAGGAGCGCCGAACTGGTTCGGCGCGGTAGCCCCCGTGGGCGGCCTCCTCATGATCTGGGGCTGGGTCTACCTGGCCATCCTCGGCCTGCGGGGGGAGTGAGCGCGGCTCTTCAGTCGGCTGCGGCGTGAAGGTCGAAGCCGCGCCGTCGGATCGTCTCGCGGTACCAGTCGAACGACGACTTGGGCACCCTCTCCTGGCTGTCGAAATCCACGTAGACGAGACCGAAGCGCTTAGAGTACCCCTCGGCCCACTCGAAGTTGTCGATCAGCGTCCAGACGAAGTAGCCGCGCACGTCCACCCCGGCTTCGAGCGCTCGGTGGACGGCGTCTAAGTACATCTCCATGAAACGGATCCGCTCCGGATCGCGCACCGCCCCGTCATCGTCCGGTTCGTCCGCGAAGGCCGCCCCGTTCTCGGTCACGTAGACCGGCGGGTTACCGTAGCGCTCCTTGAGCTCGAGCAGCTGCTCGAAGAGCGCGTCCGGGTAGACCTCCCAGTTCATCTCGGTGCGGTCGGCGCCCCGAGGCGGGTCCAGCTGGCGGAAACCCACCAGGCTGGCCGGGTCGGCAGCGACGCGTACGCGGCTGTAGAGGTTGAGTCCCAGCATGTCCAGCGGTTGACTGATCGTGGCCAGGTCGTCGCCTTGTACGTACGGTTGGAGCAGCAACGAGGTCGCCTCGGGATAGCTGCCCAGCAGGAGAGGGTCCAGGTAATTGCGGTTCCGGAAGGCGTCGTAGAGGGAGACCACCCTCCCGATCTCCTCCTCGTCGTCACCCACCCCGTGGACCGGTTCGAGGTTCAAGATCGTGCCGAGCTGCCAGTCACCCAACTGCCGGAGCCTCGAAACTCCCTCGCCCGTGGCCAGGTTCAGGTGGTGGGTGGCTGCCGCGTAGGCACTCATGTCCGACTTCCCGGGTGCATGTATGCCCAGCAGGTGGCCGAGGAGCGCGACGATGCTTGGCTCGTTGAGCATGAGGAAGTGTTGGACCCGGTCGCCCAACGCCGTGGCGACGGCTTCGGCGTAGTCGGCGAAGCGGTAGACGGTGTCGCGGTTCGTCCAACCGCCGTCGTCTTCCAGGGCCTGCGGCAGGTCCCAATGGTAGAGGCATGCCCAGGGGGTGACTCCCGACTCGAGGAGGCTGTCGACGAGCCGCTCGTAGAAGTCGAGGCCGGCGCGGTTGAGGCGGCCCGCTCCAGCCGGGAAGATCCGCGGCCAGGCAACGGAGAAGCGGTAGGCGTCGACGCCGAGTTCTGCCATCAGCCGGACGTCCTCGCTGTACCGGTGGTAGTGGTCGCAGGCCACATCCCCGGTGTCGCCGTTCGCTACCTTCCCGGCCGTGTGGCTGAAGGTGTCCCAGATGCTGGGGCCGCGGCCGCCTTCACGGACGGCACCTTCGATCTGATACGAGGCGGTGGATACGCCCCAGGTGAAATCGTCTGGAAACGTGACCATCTGGAGCCGCACTCTAACCTGCTGCCATGGAGGCGGCTAGTACCGCCGACCACGACGCTCACGGTACGATGAGGTTTCATGGCGGCGCCCTCCCCTACCCCTCCCACCTCGGGCCGCGTCCTGCTGGTGCTGCTGATCGCGGTCGCCGCGGTGAGCCTCTCGGCGATATTCATCAGACTTGCCCAGGCCCCGGGAGTGGTCGTGGCGAGCCAGCGGATGCTCATCGCCGCGCTACTGCTCGCGCCGATAACTTGGCGCGGAGTGCGGAGGACGCCGTTCACCAGAAAGAGTCTGGCCTTCACCGTTCTGGCAGGCGTGTTCCTCGCCATCCACTTCGCCACCTGGATCAGCTCCCTCTCGTTCACCACGGTGGCAGCCAGCGTCACGATCGTGTGCAGCAACCCACTCTGGGTAGCGCTGTTCAGCTGGCTCTTCCTGGGCAAGCCGCCATCGTTGACCATGCTCATGGGCGTCCTTCTGGCCGTCCTGGGCGGTGCGATGATCGCCTTCGGGGACCTCACGGGCGGCTCGGCGCCGCTGCTCGGCGATGCGCTCGCGCTCGTCGGCGCGCTCACCGTCTCGGCCTATCTGCTGCTCGGCAGGACCGCGCAGCGCGAGGGGCTGAGCCTGGGCGCGTACGCCGGCAGCGCCTACACTATCTCGGCGCTGCTGCTGCTTCCGGTACCGGCACTGTTCGGCTTCCCCTACCTTGGCTACGATGCCGCGACGTACGGTTGGATCTTTCTGCTCGCAGCGCTGCCGCAGCTGGTGGGACACACCGGGGTCAACTACGCGATGAAGTTCCTGGACCCTACTCTGGTTACCACCGTCATCCTGCTCGAGCCGATCGGAGCCGCCCTCCTGGCACTGCTTCTGTTCGCCGAGGTGCCCGGACTGCTCACCGTCGTGGGAGCTTTGGTGCTCCTCGTGGGTGTGCTGCTGACGGTGAGGTTCGGTCAGTCGGTACCCCTGCCCGAGGCGACGCCGGCCGCGGAATGACGCGTACCTGGTCCAGCCGGCTCGGAGAGTTGCCCGCCGTTACGACGGAGCCCGCCAGCCCGCTCCGGCCGGCCGCTATCTCTGACACCGTTCGAGCGGCTCAGGAGGGTAGTAACATCGGTATCTTGCGTGAACGGTTCAGGCATCCCGAGCGGGTGCAGAACGGCCGATTTTCTGCTATCATCGGGCACGTGATCGTGCTCCGTCGGCTGACCGATTCCCGCCCTCGAGCACGAACAGCACATTTCCCACACCAAGCTACCGATTGAACGCAGGCCCCCAAACGTACCGGCTGCTGCGTGCGTAGTTTGGCAGGAAATCCGAAGGGAGCAGACGCCTTGAAAGAAGCGCAGAAGGAGTTTCAGAACGGCGATCAGGTGGTGCTGCCTCCGTATGGGGTCGGTGTGGTATCTGGAACCACCACCAAGACGGTGGCCGGCTCCGACCACCAGTACTACCAGGTCGACTTCCCCAACGGAACCTCGCGCGCCTATGTGCCGGTAAGTGCCCCCAAGGAAGCCGGTCTTCGTCCGGCCCTTACCGAAAAAGAGGTCCAGAGCGTACTGGAACGCCTTGCGAACGGCCGCATCAACCTTCCCAAGCAGTGGGCAGCCAGGCACCGCCGGGTGACTGACATCCTCACCAGCGGCGATCCGTATCAGATCGCGACGCTCGCGAGCGAGCTGCGGCGCTGGGACCTGGAGCGGGGGCTACCCGACCTCGACCGTCAGGCCTACCGGCGCGCGCTGCGTCTGCTGGCCGGCGAGATAAGTGCCGTCCTGGGGATCACCAGCGACGAAGCCCGGCAGATGATGGACGCCGGGGAGGACGAAGGGCTCAACTAGAGCGCTTCGCCACGAAACGAGATCGAAGGCCGGACACCGTGTCCGGCCTTTTTGATGGCCGCCGGCAAACGAGCGCCAGCAGTGAAGCGGAGCGGCGGGAGCCGCTCAACGGTTCGCCTGAACCGATATGCCGAGAACCCGCAGGTAGCGCAGCGCGATGGCGTAGGCCGCGTAGTCATCGATCGAGCGGGACGGCCACCAGAGGCCGCGCGGCAGCAGGCGCAGGGGCAGCGGCGGGCGGTGGTCGAGGAAGTAGAGCTCGCGACCCTCGAGGGTGGTTCCCCGTTCATCGACACGCTCGACCTGCAGATTACGGCGTGCCAGGATCGACTGGACGGCGTAGCTGCCGGTACCGTCCCCAACGACTATCTTGGCGCCCACCGGGAATTCCAGGGCGTGGATCTCGGCAAGCGGGAGCACCCGGTTCTCGATCAGCCGACCGTTCCCGTCGACGAGGGCGTAGCCGATGTTCTTGCCGGGGTCGATAGCGGCGACGAGCACGCTACATCATCGCACGGCACCAGCTCGATCGGTCAGTCGAACGGCGAGAAGAACAGCTGGACGCAGGTGAACAGAGGCATGCCCGGTTCGCCGGACGACTCGAGTTGACAGCCGGCACCGAAGAGTTCGGCTTCGCTGGCGAGGATGTTCCGTCGGTGTCCGGGGGAGAGCATCCAGCTGTCCACGATCGCTTCCGCGATCTCGAGGTAGGAGCGTTTGCCCAACGGCTCACCGCCTGGCTCGTCGCTGAATGCGGTCCGGCCATCCTCCTGCCGCAGGTAGACCTGCTCCCCGGACTCGTACCGCAGCACGAGCACCTCTCCGATGTTCTCTGCCAGGAACCGTATCTCCAGTCCCTGGCGGCGCACCCGGTCGGCGGGCGTTCGGATAGCCGCGGAGTACGGATTGAGGTGGCCGAAGAAGTCCCTTTCGACCATGGCTTCGGCGTGTAGACAGGCGGCTTCGTCGAGCTCCGGTAGGTGCTCCAGCGGTTCCAGGCCGTTCTGGGAGCGGCGCTCGTTCGTTTCGAAGAAGATCGCTGCAGCGAGCAGCGGGTAATCGACGGCCGCCGGATCAACGGGTAGCCGTGGCTCGGAGCCGGTCATGAACTGGGATCGGTTCTCTGCTCGCAGCGCCCGCGCGGACCCACAGGCCAACGCCAGCGTCACGGCCTGGCAGAAGAGGATCAGCATGGCCACGCGCATATGGGAGACGGTAGCCGCCGGGGCTGGTCACGACCACAGGGTCACTCACCGTGCAGTCGGGACGGATCGTTACGGCAAACCGTCGACCTGGTCCAGAAGGGGCTCCGACAGGGTCTGACGCCCACAGAGAAGATGGGCGGGCCCTTTCGGACCCGCCCACTTCAGTCTGGCTGGCAGTAGTTACTGCCGTTCGGTAGGGGCCGGTGCCGTTCGGCTCCGGCGCCCTGCGTGTCAAACGCCCGGTCGCTCTTCCTCCCTGGCCGGAGCGCGCTTGCTTGCGGGCACGGTGGCCGCCGCGGGTGCTTCGGCCAGGCGCTCGAGCGTGCGTTCGTCGGCCACACGGGTGGAGCGGATGGCTTCGAGCCCGGTACCGGCCGGGATCAGGCGACCGAGGATCACGTTCTCCTTGAGGCCCACCAGTTCGTCCGCCTTGCCGCTCACGGCGGCCTCGGTGAGGACGTGGGTGGTGTGCTGGAAGGAGGCGGCCGAGAGCCACGACTTGGTCGAGAGGCTTGCCTTCGTGATCCCCAGCAGCACCGGCTTCCAGGCGGCTGGCTGCTTGCCCTCGTCGAGCAGCCTGTTGTTGGCCTCCTCGACGTCGAACCGTTCGACCGTCTGGCCCTCCAGGAAGGCGCTGTCGCCCGGCTCGAGGATCTCCACGTACTTGAGCATCTGCTTGACGATCACCTCGAGGTGCTTGTCGTGGACGCTCACGCCCTGGCCGCGGTAGACGCGCTGGATCTCGTCGACCAGGTAGTGCTGTACTGCGTCGGGACCCTGCGCTTCGAGCAGGTCGTGAGGGTTGATGGCGCCGCGGGTGAGAGGATCGCCGGCCTCGACCTTGTCGCCGTCGCGGACGACCAGGCGGATGTTGCGGTCGACCCGGTAGTTCTTCGAGAACTCCCCGTCTTCCGAGGTCACCGTGATCCGGTAGCGGTCGTCGTCCTCCTCGATGGAGACGACTCCATCGAGTTCGCTGATGACGGCCTTGACCTTCGGCTTCCTGGCCTCGACCAGTTCGATCACGCGGGGCAGACCCTGGGTGATGTCGCCACCGGTGGCGATACCGCCGGTGTGGAAGGTACGCATGGTGAGCTGGGTGCCGGGCTCGCCGATCGATTCGGCCGCGATGACCCCTACGGCCTCGCCCAGAGAGACATCCTTCATCGTCGACATGTCGATGCCGTAGCAGTGACGGCAGACGCCGGCGCGGGTCTGGCAGGCGAGCGGGCTACGGACCTCGACCGTGCGAACTTCCGGGGCCCCCGACAGAGCCGCGTAGATCGCGTCCACGTCCTCGTGCAGAAGTGTTGCGCCTGCCTCGTAGCTGAGGTCGCCCACCTCGAGGTCGAGGGCGAGGCGCCGGCCGTAGAGGCTCATCTCGATCTGGCTCTTGGGCCGCAGGCGGCCCTCGGGCGTGTAGAGCTGGATCGAGACGAATTCGGCGGTGCCGCAGTCGTCCTCGCGGACTACCAGCTCGTGCGCCACGTCGACCAGCTTCCTGGTGAGGTAGCCGGAGTCGGCGGTACGAAGGGCGGTATCGGCACCACCTTTACGGGCACCGTGGGTGGAGATGAAGTACTCCAGAACCGTGAGCCCCTCGCGGAAGTTGGCGCGGATCGGCAGCTCGATCGTGTCGCCGGCCGGGTTGGCCATGAGGCCGCGCATGCCCGCCAGCTGACGGATCTGCTGCGGGTTGCCACGGGCGCCCGACTGGGCCATGACGAAGAGAGGGTTGAACGGCATGTTCTGCTGGAAGTTATCGAACACCGCCTGCTTCACGCGTTCGGTGGTGTCGTTCCACAGCTTCACGACCTGCTGCTCGCGTTCCTGGTCCGTCACGAAGCCGCGGTCGAATGCCGCCATGATCTTATCCAGCTTCTCCTGCGCCTCGGCGAGGATCTCGGCCTTGGCGGGCGGGATGGCGACGTCATCGATGCCTATGGTGAGACCGCTGGTGGTGGAGAGTTCGAAGCCCGACTGCTTGAGGGCGTCGAGCAGCTTGGCGGTCGCTTCGACCCCCAGCAGCTTGAAGGAGTCGACGACGAGGTCGCGCAGCGCGCCCTTCTCGTAGGCGGTGTCGTAGGAGATCATAGAGGCCGGAACCTCGACGCCGTCTTCGCCCACCGTCTCCTTCACCAGACGGGCGAAGTACATGCGCCCGGGGCTGGTCTCGATCAGCTTGCCGTCGATGCGCACGGTGACGACGTCCTGCATGTCGATCTCACCGCGCTCCACGGCGAGCAAGGCCTCGTCCACCCCGGCGAAACGGTAGCGCAGGCGGCCGATGCTGGTGTCCTTGCCGTCGACGACTATGGGCGAGTTCAGCTCGATGTCGCCCTTCTCGAAGGCGGCCAAGGCCTTCTCGACGCTCTTGTACTCGTTGCCAGCGCCCTTCTTGCCTACATGGACCTGGGTGAGGACGAAGAGGCCGAGGATGATGTCACGGCTCGCCTGGACGTTCGGGTTGCCGTGAGCCGGCGAGAGCAGGTTGTGGCTGGAGAGCATCTGGAGGCGGGCTTCCGACTGCGCGTAGACCGACAGCGGCACGTGGATGGCCATCTGATCGCCGTCGAAGTCGGCGTTGAACGCCTCGCAGACCAGCGGGTGCAGCTGGATCGCCTGACCTTCGACCAGTACCGGCTCGAAGGCCTGGATGCCCAGTCGGTGCAGGGTGGGCGCTCGGTTGAGCAGCACCACACGGTCCTGGATGACCTCTTCGAGGGCGTCCCAGATCTCGTCGCGGGTGTCGCGGTAGCGCTCCAGCAGCTTGCGCGCGCTCTTGATGTTGGAGACGATGCCGCGCTCCTCGAGCTTCTTGAAGAGGAACGGCTTGAACAGCTCCAGCGCCATCCTCTTGGGCACGCCGCACTGGTGCAGCTGCAGCTGCGGGCCCACGACGATCACCGAGCGGCCGGAGTAATCGACACGCTTGCCCAGCAGGTTCTGGCGGAAGCGACCCTGCTTGCCGCCCAGCAGGTCGGTGAGCGAGCGTAGCGGCCGATCGCTGCCCGGGTGCACCACCGCGCTGCCGCGGCGGCCGTTGTCGATGAGCGCGTCGACCGCCTCTTGCAGCATGCGCTTCTCGTTGCGCACGATCATCTCTGGCGCGCCCTGCTGCATCAGCTTCTTGAGACGGTTGTTCCTGTTGATGAGACGACGGTAGAGGTCGTTAAGATCGCTGGTAGCGAAGCGACCGCCCTCGACCTGAACCATCGGGCGCAGATCGGGCGGCATCACCGGCACCGCTTCCATGATCATCCAGGCCGGGTCGTTGCCCGACTTGAGGAAGTTCCGGACGATCTCCAGGCGCTTCCTGGCCTTCGCCCGCTTGTGACGGCTGGGGCTTTCCATCTCCTCGACCAGCTCGGCCTCGAGCGCCTCGAGGTCGATGGAGCGGAGCAGCTCGCGGACCGCCTCGGCGCCCATCTTCGCTTCGAAGTCGTAGCTCTCGATCAGCCGCACCTGACGACGGACCAGGTCGATCTCGACGCGTCCGGAGATGTCGGCCTTGACGTTGCCGCCATCGGCGAGCTCATCGCCCGGCAGCACCCGGTCGCCGTTGACCACGATCGGTTCGTCCTCGTAGGGGTAGATCTTGGCGCGCGAGACGATGATCGAGGCGGGTTCGGAGAGGTGCACGGTGCCGTCGGCAGCCGCCACGATCTCCTGAGCTGCGTCGATGGCGCCAACGACCTTCTCGCCGGCTACGACCTCGGCGCTGTCACCCACCAGCACGTGCATCGTGGGGTTGATCTCGAAGCTCTCGCGGCGGGCCCACTCGACCTTGAGGGTCATGCCGACCTCTCCGGCCTTGGCCTTCGAGGCCCGCACCGTGGCGGTGGCTTCCTGGGGCAGACGCAGTGACGCGCCGGCAGGGGCCTTCGCCAACTCGGTCCCCTCCTCGACGAACTCACCGTCACCCACGGTCGGATTCATGCCCGCGGGGATCAGGTAAGCGGCCTTGATGACGTCGTCATCGGGGTCGATGATGCTCACCACACCACCTTCGGTGCCGATGGGGAGCAGTTCGACCACCCCCTCCTCGGCGGTGGTGAGAACGAGCTCGTTCTCGAGCTCGGCGAGCGGCTGACCGCCCTGGTAGCTCTCCTCTTCGATCCAGGCCGCCTTTGGCAGACTGAAGCGCGCGTCCCGGCTCTCGCGGTAATCGATCGTGAGGCGCCTGGGGAAGCGGTACTGAGCTACGCCGGCGAGCTTGCTCTTCAGGCCCTTCGCGAGCTGCTGGCCCTGTTCGACCGCCTCGCCATCCCGCACCACCGCGTCCTCACCCTGAGGAACGGTGTAGGTCTCCTGGTGGCCGTAGCGCAACTGCCGGTACTCGTCGTCGGAGAGGAGGTCCCCGCGACGCAGCGGCTTGCCGTCCTTGAGCGCGCCCATCGGGTCGGTGACGATGTACTTGGCGAAGTAGAGGACCTGCTCCAGCTGGCTGGTGGAGAGGTTGAGCAGTGACCCTACCTTCGAGGGGATGTCCTTGACGTACCAGATGTGAGCGCAGGGGGTAGCCAGTTCGACGTGACCCATCCGGTAGCGGCGCACCGTCGACTTGGTGACCTCTACGCCGCAGCGCTCGCACACCTTGCCAGCGAAGCGCTGGCCGCGGTACTTGCCGCAGGCGCACTCCCAGTCCTTCTCGGGACCGAAGACGCGCTCGTCGAAGAGGCCGTCGCGTTCCGGCTTGAGGGTGCGGTAATTGATCGTTTCAGGCTTGGTGATCTCCCCGTACGACCAGCCGCGGATACGCTCGGGCGAAGCGATCTGGATCTGGACCCTGGAGAACATCCTGAAGTCGTTCATCTGTTTCCTTTCATCGACTGGGGGCGTCTACCGGTGGCGGAATCGCTGATGCGGACCACTACCAGTGCCGTCCCGACTCGTCGAAGATGGTCACCGGCTTCATGTCGTCGTCGGTTACCTTCACGTCCAGGCCGAGCGAGTGGAGCTCCTTCACCAGAACCTTGAACGATTCGGGGATGGTGGGCTCGAGCACGTCGTTCCCCTTGACGATCGCTTCGTAGGCAGCGTTCCTGCCGTCGATGTCGTCCGACTTGATAGTCAGCATCTCCTGCAGGGTGTAGGCGGCGCCGTGCGCCTGGAGCGCCCAGCACTCCATCTCGCCCAGTCGCTGCCCACCGAACTGCGCCTTGCCACCCAGCGGCTGCTGAGTGATGAGGCTGTAGGGGCCGGTCGAGCGGGCGTGCATCTTGTCCTCGACCATGTGGTAGAGCTTCATCACGTACATGATCCCGACCACTATGGGTGCGTCGATCGCTTCGCCGGTGCGGCCGTCGAAGAGAACCGCCTTGCCGGCCCGGGCGAGCGCCCGCTGCGCCTGTTCCTCATCCAGTCCGTCGGGCAGGATGCCGAACTTGGCGGAGCGGCGAAGGACGTCCTGTTCCCGTTTGTCTGGTCCGTAGCCGAGCTCTCTGCGCTCCTCGATGTCGGCCTTGGCGGACTCCTCGAGCAGGTCCTTGATCTCGTCCTCGCTGGCGCCGTCGAAGACCGGGGTGACGAAGGAGACGCCGTGCTTGTAGGCGGCCATCCCCAGGTGGGTTTCGAGGATCTGGCCCAGGTTCATGCGCGAGGGAACCCCCAGCGGGTTGAACACCAGGTCGACCGGGGTGCCGTCTTCGAGGTAGGGCATGTCTTCGGGCGGGAGGATCTTGGCGACAACCCCCTTGTTCCCGTGGCGGTTGGCAAGCTTGTCGCCCTCGATGAGGCGCCTCTTCTGCGCTATGTAGACGCGCACCATCTCCTGAACGCCGGGCCGCAGCTCGACGCCGGGATCACCGCGCCGGAAGCGCACGGTGCGTAGCACCACGCCCCCGTCACCGGGCGGTACACGCAGCGAGGTGTCCTTCACCTCTCTCGCCTTCTCACCGAAGATCGAGCGCAGCAGGCGCTCCTCGGGCGTGGGGTCCTTCTCGCCCTTGAACGAGGTGTGGCCCACCAGGATGTCGCCCTGCTTGACCTCTGCCCCGATTCGAACCACGCCGTCCTCGTCGAGGTCGCGCAGCGCCGCCTCGGAGAGTCCGGGGATGTCGCGGGTGATCTTCTCGGGACCGAGCTTGGTGTCGCGGGCTTCCTTCTCGAACTTCTCGATGTGAACGCTCGTGTACGAGTCGTTGCGCACGAGGTTCTCGGAGAGCACGATAGCGTCCTCGAAGTTGTAGCCGTCGAACGGCATCACCGCGATGAGGATGTTCTTCCCGAGCGCGAGGCGGCCTACCTGTGAGGCGGGGCCGTCGGCGATGACCTGGCCCGCCTCGACCTGGTCGCCCATGTTCACGACCGGGGTCTGGTCGAGGTTGGTGTTCTGGTTGGAGCGCTGGAAGCGGACCAGCGGGTAGGTGCGCTCGACACCCTTGTCGCCTTCGATGATGATGCGGGTGGCGTCGACGTAGGTGACGGTGCCCGCCTCGGTCGCCATCACAACCGTGCCAGAATCTCGGCTTACTCGCTCCTCGACGCCGGTTCCCACGTAGGGGGCCTCGGCCTTGAGCAGCGGTACCGCCTGCGACTGCATGTTGGAACCCATCAGGGCTCGGTTGGCGTCGTCGTGCTCGAGGAACGGGATGAGCGAGGTGGGGACCGAGATGATCTGCTTGGGCGAGACGTCCATGTAGTCGACTTCGGAGGCGTTCACCATCTCGGCGTCGCCTACGGTACGGGCCACCACTCTGTCGTTCACGAAGGCGCCGTTCTCGTCGAGCACGGTGTTCGCCTGGGCGATGGTGTACTGGTCCTCCTCGTGGGCCGTCATATATACGACCTCGTCGGTGACCTTCCTGTCCGCCACTCTTCGGTACGGCGCCTCGATGAACCCCAGGTCGTTGACCCGAGAGTAGGAGGCGAGCGAGGTGATGAGGCCTATGTTGGCGCCCTCGGGCGTCTCGATCGGGCAGATGCGTCCGTAGTGGGTGCGGTGCACATCGCGCACGTCGAAGCCGGCGCGCTCACGGGTTAGGCCGCCGGGGCCCAGCGCGCTGATGCGCCGCTTGTGGCGCAGTTCGGAGAGAGGGTTGACCTGATCTTTGAACTGCGACAGCTGGCTGCGGCCGAAGAACTCCCGCAGCGCCGCCACTATGGGGCGGTTGTTGACGAGCTTCTGCGGAGTGGCCGCGTCGGGGTTGCCCAGGAGCATCCTTTCACGGACGCCCCGAGCCATCCGGCCCAGGCCAACGCGGATCTGGTCGGCAACCAGTTCACCAACGGTACGGATACGGCGGTTGCCCAGGTGGTCGATGTCGTCTTCGAGGTAGCCTTCCACGCCGGCCTGCAGATTGACGAGGTACTGGATGGTGGCGACCAGGCCGTAGTCGACGAACTGGCCATCCACGAAGCCGAGGAGGGTGCTGGCCTCGTAGTCGAGTCCCAGCTTGGAGTTCATCTTGAACCGGCCGGCGTCACCGAGGTCGTAACGGCGAGGATCGGCGAGGAGACTGAACAGATAGGACGTGGCCTTGTCGACCTTGGGCGGGTCACCGGGACGCAGCACCGTGAACAGACGAAGAAGAGCTTCGTCCGCGGTGACCCCGGACGCCTCCTCGTTCTCGAGAGTGGGCTCGATCAGCGACTCGTTCCCCTTGAAGAGTTCACGGATCTGCTCGTCGCCGTAGCCGAGCACGCGCAGCAGCAGGGTGAAGGGGAACTTCCGCTTGTTCACCTTCATCCACAGAACGCCGCTGCTGTCGAACTCCAGTTCGATCCAGGGGCCGCGCTTGGGCATGGGGATGACGCTGGCGGTGATGCTCTTGCCGCTGGTACGCAGGCCGCTGGTGAAGTAGACACCCGGCGAGCGGTGGATCTGGGAAACGATGACCCGGTCGGCGCCGTTGATTACGAACGAGCCGTCCTCGGTCATGAGCGGCAGGTCGCCCAGGAAGACCTGGTCCTCCTTGATGAGGCCGGTGTCCTTGTGGACCAGTTGCAGCTTCGCGAAGAGGCCGGCGTGATAGCTGAGGTCCTTCTCGCGGCACTCCTCGGGGGAGTACTCCGGGTCCTCCAGCGTGTATTCGAGGAAGTCGAGCACCAGGCCCGTCTGCCGACCGCGTTCGGTCTCGTCTATCGGGAAGACTTCGCGGAACGCTGCCTGCAGGCCGCTGTCCTCCCGCTCGCTCGCGGGCACTCCCCGTTGCAAGAACTTCTGATATGACTTAATCTGGATATTGGTCAGATTCGGCAGCTCGATGACTTCCTTGATGCTGCCGAACGACTTGATATCGCGCATCTTCACCCCTTTGCTCGCGAGTGCTCTGCTTCCGCCGATTGGCTTTCCTTCTGCGGATGACGTGACGGAAACCTACTGATGCTCGGATACGCCGGGGATCACCCGGGCGACGTGGCTGATCGATCTGTCTGCCCTGTTCGTCACAATGTCCAAAGGACAACCCTAACTCAAGATATGTGTGGATGGAGTAGGCCTGGCGACAGCCATCCTACTCCGTCCACTGGTTCGCATCCGGCGCGGCGTGCGTTTACTGGACTTCTACGGTTGCGCCCGCGGCTTCGAGCTTCTGCTTGATGTCGTCGGCCTCCTCCTTGGAGACGTCCTCCTTGACGACACCGCCCGACTCCACGAGGTCCTTCGCTTCCTTGAGGCCGAGACTGGTGATCGCGCGAACTTCCTTGATCACCTGGAGCTTCTTGTCACCGGCGCTCTTGATGCTCACGGTGAACTCGGTCTTCTCCTCGGCGGCGGCGGCTTCGCCTCCGGCCGCGGGGGCAGCAGCCATCATGCCGGCAGGCATGGCGGCAGCGGCTTCGACGCCCCACTTCTCCTTCAGTGCCTCTACCAGGTCGACGAGCTCGAGCACGTTGAGCCCGGACAGTTGTTCGACCATCTTGTCCTTATCGAATGCCATCAGCCTTCCTCCTTCAACTTCTCTGAATAGTTGGTCATGACGGATACCAGGTTCCGCTCCGGGGCTTCGAGTACGCCCACGAGCTGCTGCAGCGGCGCCTGCATGACGCCGAGCAGTTCGCTCAGCAACTGCTGCCTGGACGGCAGCTTGGCGATCCTCGCCAACGCCTCGGGACCCACCTGACCGCCTTGCAGCAGTCCGCCTTTGGCGGCGGGGAGCTCCTTGGCATGGCCCTTGGCGAAATCGGTGAGCGCCTTCGCCGGCGCTACCGGATCCTCGCCCACCAGGACGAGCGCGGTCGGTCCCTTGAGGGCGTCGCCGAACCCTTCCAGGCCCTGCTCCTTGAGCACGACCTCGATGAGGGTGTTCTTGGCAACGAGGATCCGACCGCCGGCCTCCCTTACCCCTTTGCGCAGCGTGTTCAGTTCGCCTGCGCTGAGGCCCTGGTAGTCCACCAAGAAGAACGTCTTGGCGTCCGCGAGCAGGTCGCGGAGCGCGGCTACCGACGCTTCATTTCTCGGGTTGGCCATCTCTACCTTTCGTTTCCAGCAACTTCGTTCCGCGTTCTCGTCTCGATGACGAGTCGGAACAACCGCGAAGCGTACGCCTCGGCAGGATCTTTAAGCCTGGCAGGCCCCTGCTGTCTCCAACGCCAAAAGGTGCAGCACAAAGGGTGGAGCACCCTACGCTACGCACCGGGATGCCTGGGGAATGGGCCAATCAGATACTCACCCTCACGCTGGGGCCCATGGTGGAGGTGAGGTAGAGGGTCTTGAGAAAGATGCCCTTGGCGGCGTCCGGGCGGGCCGCTTCGAGCGCGGTCTTGAGCGCCGCGAGGTTCTCGGCCAGCTTGTCGGGATCGAACGAAGCCTTGCCGATGGGCGCATGCACCACACCGGTCTTGTCGCTCCGGAACTCGATCTGGCCGCCCTTCAGAGCGGTGACTATTCGGGCTATGTCAGGGCCCACGGTACCCGACTTCGGGTTGGGCAGAAGACCCCGGGGGCCAAGGACCCGGCCCAGCTTGGAGCCGACGGCAGCCATCATGTCGGGCGTAGCGGCGACGGCATCGAAATCCATCCAGCCACCGGCAACCTTGGCGATCAGATCGTCGCCACCGACGTAATCGGCGCCCGCGTCCTGAGCGGCCCGAGCGTTGTCGCCCTGGGCGAAAGCAAGCACCCTCACCGTACGGCCCGTGCCGTGCGGTAGCGATACGGTGCCACGCACGTTCTGATCGCTCTTGCGCGGGTCGACTCCAAGGCGGAAGTGCGCCTCGACGGTCTCATCGAACTTGGCCGTGGCCAACTGCCTCACGAGCTCCGCTGCCTCCTGCGCGCTGTACAGCTTGTCTCGGTCGACCTTGCCGGTGAGCTCGCGGTAGCGCTTTCCGTGCTTAGCCACGAACCGGCACCCCCTCGACCGTCACGCCCATGGAGCGCGCGGTACCGGCGATGATGCGGGCCGCCGCCTCTTCGCTGCCGGCATTGAGGTCGGTCATCTTCTGGCGACCGAGCTCGAGGCACTGATCCCAGGTGATGCTGCCGACCTTCTCCTTGTGGGGAACGCCGGAGCCCTTGGCGATGCCGGCGGCCTTGCGGATGAGGTAGGCGGCGGGCGGCGTCTTGGTCACGAACGTGAAGGAGCGGTCGGCGTAGATGGTGATCTCCACCGGGATGATCGCGCCCGCCTGCGAGGCGGTAGCGGCGTTGTACTCCTTCACGAAGCCCATGATGTTGGCCCCGTGCTGGCCCAGCGCCGGGCCCACCGGTGGCGCCGGGGTGGCGCCGCCTGCCGGCAGCTGAAGCTTGACTATTCCTACGACCTTCTTAGCCATCTTTCCTCCTGTAGCTCCCCCGCGGCTTGGCCGGCCGTGGGGTACGAACGCTGTGTCGGCCTGGTGGCCGAACCAGAACTATGTCGGCCAGCCGGCCGACACTGCGGTACTAGGTCTTCACGACCTGCGAGTAGTCGAGTTCGACCGGAGTTTCACGCCCGAAGATGGACACGAGTACCTTCACCTTGCCGCGCTCCGGGTTGGTCTCGGAGACCACCCCGCTGAAATCGGCGAACGGGCCCGAGGTCACCTGCACCATGTCGCCGACACTGAAGGTGATCTTCACCTTCGGCGCCTCGCGAGCCCCGGTGATTCCGAGGGTGCCGAGCATGCGCATCTCCTCGTCGCGGGAGAGGGGTACCGCACGAGTGGCCGTGCCCACGAAGCCGGTGACGCCGGGGGTGTAACGCACGACCTCCCAGGCTTCGTTCGGCTCGTCGGGATTATCGCCCAGATCCATCTGCACGAAGATGTACCCCGGGAAGATCTTCCGCTTCACGACCTCTTTCTTGTTGCCGCGGCCGTGTTCCACGGTCTCCTCCGTTGGCACCACTACCTGATAGATGCGATCGGCGATCCCCAGAGAGCGAGCGCGGTTCTGGATGTTCTCCTTCACCTTCTCCTCGTGCCCGACATAGGTATGGATCGCATACCACTCGATGCTCATTCTTCTTCTCCCTCGACCCGCCGCCTGCGACGCCGCGCCAACTGCTGCCGGTGCGAACCCGGCACGATCAGGTGATCAGCTGGATGAGCGAGCCCAGCGTGGTGTCGGCGATGAGCAGGAACAGCGCTGTGAGCACCACGAATACCAGGGTTGCCTGGGTCGACTGGACGACCTCGTTCCGGGTCGGCCAGGTGACCCTGCCGAGTTCTGCCCGCGAGTTCCTGAGGTATTGCAGGACGCGGTTCACGTCAGACCTTTACTTCGCGGTGTACCGTGTGCTTGCGGTCCCAGGGGCAGTACTTGCGCATCTGCAGCTTCTCCTGAGTGTTCCGGCGGTTCTTGTGAGTAGTGTAGTTGCGCCGTTTGCACTCGGTGCACTCGAGCTGCAGCTTGATGCGGACATCGCTTGCCATGGTCGTCTCCCAATCGAAATAGGGTAGCACCCTTCAGGTGCTGGGGGTGTCGCCCGAAGTAGCGCGCTCCCTCGTCCTCGTCGTGAGGTTCGCCTGGACGGCGAGGAGCGGAGCCACTACCTGGCGAATCGAGCGGCCTCGTCGCGGCAGACACGCGCCGAAACCGCTCTCGTCGTTACTTGGTCACTGCCGTGACGACGCCCGCACCAACGGTACGACCACCCTCACGGATCGCGAACCGGAGACCCTCCTCCATCGCGATCGGCTTGATCAACTCAACCCCAAGCTCAACATTATCCCCCGGCATAACCATCTCCACCCCACCAGGC
>DASVCN010000015.1 GCA_036381595.1 Trueperaceae bacterium
GAGAGGCTGCTGGGGATAAGTCCCCGACGTATCGGCTTGTCGGCGACACTGGGCGACTATGAGCTTGCGAAGGAGTGGCTGGCGGGAGGAAGCGATCGACCGGTCGGGGTGATAGACGAGGGCCGTACACGGCGGGTGCGAATCGCACTCGAGCACTACCAGGTGGCCGATGACGAGCCAAAGGAGGAGCCGGAAGACGCTCCGGATGTCGCGCAGGAAGGGCCGCTGCCCCACATCCTCAGCATGTACGGTCGGACCAGGCGGGGGAAGAGCCTGATTTTCGTGAACTCGCGTTCGGAAGCCGAGGACATCGGAGCAGGATTGCGAGAGCTAGCGGAGCGGGACGGCCAGGCCGACATCTACTTCGTGCAGCACGGCAGCATCAGCAAGGAGTACCGGCTGGACGCCGAGGAGGCGATGCGGGAGGAGGCGAGGCCGGCCTGCACGGTCGCGACGGTGACGCTGGAGCTGGGTATCGACCTGGGTCAGCTCGAGCGGGTCCTGCAGTTCGGGGCGCCACACAGCGTCAGCTCGTTCGTGCAGCGTCTCGGGCGGACCGGCCGGCGCGGTGAACCGGGCGACATGAGTCTCTACAGCGTCGAGGACCCGCCGGCTGCAAGCGCCTCGGCGCTCGAGCGGATGCCCTGGCTGCTGCTCAAGACCATCGCCATGGTGCAGCTGTACGTGGAGGAGAAGTGGGTGGAGCCTATCGAGCCACCCAGGCTCCCTTTCAGCCTGCTGTACCACCAGACGATGAGCGTGCTGATGCAGCACGGCGAACTGCTGCCCGCCGACCTTGCGGACCTTGTACTCACGCTGCCACCCTTCCGAGAGGTCGGCAGGGACCGTTACAAGCGGCTGCTCACTCACCTGCTGGAGATAGACCACCTCCAGTGGACCGAGCGACGGCGGCTGTTGATCGGCCTGGCGGGGGAGAAGGTGGTGAACGATTGGCACTTCCTGGCGACGTTCGCCGACAGCGTCGAGTACGACGTGATCGCCGGCAGCGAGCACGTGGGAACCCTGATGTCCCCGCCTCCGGTCGACACCGTGTTCCGACTGGCCGGCCGGACCTGGCGGGTGAAGGACGTCGACATGAAGAAGCACTCGATCCTCGTGCAGCGGACCCGAGGCAAGGCCCGGACGACGTGGACTGGCGGCGGCGGAGGGGTGCACATCCGGGTGATGGAGCGCATCCGGCAACTCTTGGACGAGGAGCTCGAACCCGGCTACCTGAACGAGCCCGCAGTGGAGCGCCTACGGGAGGCACGCGACTTGGCGCGGGAGGTAGAGCTCTCCCAACGGCAGATCCTACCGGGAAGCGACGGGACTTCACACCTGGTGCCGTGGCTAGGGAGCTCCGGCTTCGCGGCGTTGCTGCTGGGCCTGAAGGCGCGGCTGGGTGAAGAGAAGGCGACGGCGAGGTCGGCGCCGTTCTATATGTCGGTTCGGGCGCCGTACGGGGAGTTGCTCGAGGTCCTGCAGAAACCGCTGACCAAGGACGAGATTCGCTCGCAACTTACCGGCCGGAGCGTTCCGCTCGAGGGGAAGTTCGACGAGTACCTGCCGGAGGAGTTGCTGTTGGAGGCGTTCGTGGAGGACGGGATCGATGTAGAGGAGGTGGAACGCAGCCGTAAGGTCTCGGCCAGTTATGGCAGTCACTAGCGGCAATTACCGAATCTCTTAGCCGTCGGTTTTACAGTGCTCCTTTGATTCCCGTTTAGTCGACCGTCCTTCATCCAAGCATTGGGAAATAGCCGCTCCCTTTCGCGGGCCGGTAGGAGCAGAACATGTACCTCGACAACTGGTCGTCAAGTTCACTGCAACGCCGCCAGCAGAACGGTGTAGCTGATCAACTCCTGTTCCAGCCGCAGTCGCTCGCCCAGCCGGTTGCATCTCAGGTCGTCGTACAGCTCTGTCTCGCCAGTGTTCAGCCGCGGCAGATCTCGGTTCACGGGGGTCTTCTCCGAACCCCACTTCCCTTCGTGAGCCATGAACGTTTCGCGGTCCATCAGTAGTGACCTCGTGCTTGGAAAGTAGGAGCGCAATCTGTCGAGGATGGCGAAACCGTGCGTGTCGATGTCGCCCCAGTAGTGCACTTCGCACTCACGGAGCCAAGTGATCTCCGCCAGTAAATCGAGGGCGTATCCTCCGCCGAAGATGACCAGGCTGCCGGGAACCTCCGGGAAGGCGAGGAAGTTTATCTCGTTCTCGGTGATGAACACTCGTTCAACCGGCAGCCTGAGTTCGCTCACGACCGAAGCCGGCAGGGTGAAGTCGAGATCCGCCTGTTCGCCGCCTTCTTCGATCACTCCCGGAGTGAGGGGGGACAGGGCAGGGTCGAGGAGTCGGAAGCGAAGTCTTGTCGGCTTCCGCCTAAATCCGTAGCGGGCTTCGAATCCGGCGGCGCCTCGCCACTCGTCATCGACCGCATCCGGTGGAAGCGCCAGCTCGAACAGTTCGGCCAGTACCCGCTTCCGTTTCTCGATGAACTTAGTGTCGACCCCTTGGATGTCGATCTGTCGTATGTAGATGTCCGGGCGCGGGTTGCTGCGCAACCACTTGACGGTGGCCATCAAGCTGGGCCACTCGGGTGCCAGCTCGAGCGCCTCCAGGGGCCTCTTCTCCAGCCAGGCGAGCAGTTCCGGCTGTCCCGCACGTGTCGTCGCGACCAGCTGCTCGAACGTCGCTGCTTGGCGAGTCTTGCCGACCAAGCGAAGGGCGGCTTGGGTGTCGTCGACCCACACCTCGCTCGGCAACGCGTTCGTTCCCAGCAGGCGATTGTTGTGCTCGCTGAAAACGAGTCGATAATTGCCGCACTCGCGTTGAAGGTTGGCGATCCAGTCCCTGACCTCGGCGAACCGTTCAAAGATCTCGCCCGCGCGGGGTCCCTTGAGCGTGAGCCTGCGCGGGAAGAGTTCCTCCCTGCTCAGGCAGCTGCTCAGGATCCGGCCGCTCCGCCAGAGTCGCTCGACCTGAGTACGCAGGTCGGCAGGGGTGGTCCATGCGCTCACCGTCAGCCGACTTTAGTGACGATCGCGAGGCGAGTCGAACGCGAAGTGGAGAAGCGCGGTGGGGTCACGGCACTGAGGCGAGTCGAATGCGACGTGGAGAAGAGCGATGGGGTCACGACACTAACCGATCACGGCGAGACGATAAGAGAGCGAATAGTTGCTGGAGTCACGACGCGAACCGACAGCGAGGAAGCGTCGAGGGCGAGCAGTTGCGCGGAATCACTGTGCGAGTCGAACTGGGGAGTGAGCGTACTGTTCGTTGTGCCTTGCGCGCTCGCTGCGGTACTCCTCGATCGTCAGGTTGCGGAGCAGCGACTCGCGACCGTCACGGTTCTGCACGAATCCCACGTTGGACACGAACGGCTCGATGACGTGGATCTTCTGGAGGGGCGTGACGATGAGCAGTTGCAGGCCAAGCCTGCCGAACAACTCCAGTCCGTAGCGGGCGGAGTCGTCGGAGCCTCGGCCGAACGC
>DASVCN010000016.1 GCA_036381595.1 Trueperaceae bacterium
GCTGAGGGTGGCGCCGGTGACTCGGGCGCCGTGGTGGCCGCTGGCGAGGAGGCCGGCGGCTCGGGTTTGTCGGATCCAGCGGTTGTGCCTGATCTCGTCGAGGAGGTGGTTGGTCAGGTACTTTCGGACGTTCTCGTGGAGGCCGCCGGTGTCGATGCGTGAGACCGTAGTGGTGCCTACCTCGGGGGGATCACCCACGTTGCCATGCCTTCCTGCCCCCGACCGCGAACCCAGTGGATTGTTGGTCACCCTGATTATTGCAGGGGAATAGGTTGAAAGGTTGTTGAGAATCTGTCCTGGACGGCGTCACTGGCGCGTCGTTGGATAGTTCGCACGGATGTCAACGGTGTGCCGGCCTAATTGGAATAAGTGGCTACCTGGTGACCAAGTAGAGGAGACCCCCTACGCTGGTTGCGAGGGGGTCTCTCCCGGCCGCCGTTCAAGCAGCACGCCCTCACTCTATTCGGCTCGGGGATCGTGTCGAGCTGGAGCTGGGCAGATGCCTAGCCTATCCAACGGATATCCAAAGGCGGGGGGTTAAGACCGGTTTCTGACGACCGGTGTCCAGTGGGCCATTGGCAGCGAATGTGCGATGCAGAAGACTAACCGCGGGCCAACTGGATAGCGACAGGTTTGGCCGTGGCACGATTCGTAATCGGCAGGTCGTCGGTTCAAATCCGACCGTTGGCTCCACAGAGAAACCCCGCCCAGCGCGGGGTTTGCTGTTTTTGGCGGGAAGGCCCGGTCGGGCAGGACTACTGACCAGAAGGCGCCTCGGGCGCTCGAGAACGTCTTTCAGTATGACCACTAGCGCACTGAAAGCTTACCGGCTCATACTCGGTCATGCAAAGCGACGAGTTGATAGTGACCGAGCCCGAACAGGCGCGGGCGCTT
Source organism: Trueperaceae bacterium (assembly GCA_036381595.1). NCBI lineage: Bacteria > Thermotogati > Deinococcota > Deinococci > Trueperales > Trueperaceae > Trueperaceae bacterium. The sequence goes on from DASVCN010000016.1 coordinate 895, forward strand.
CAGGAGACGGGCTTCCTGAGCAGGTACCTCGAGCCTGCCTCGCCCAGCGACGTTGCTCGGGACCTGGGAATGCCCGCCAACCTGGCCCATCACCACGCCAAACGCCACGCAGCGCTGGGAATACTCGGGGAGGTGAAGCGCGAGGGCGGCAAGGTGTATTACCAACTCACCGCCCGAACGTTCAAGCATGACCGGCACCTCCTTCCGGCTGGCGATCCGGACGAGCACACGAGTGTCATGCTGGCCCTCCTCGAAGAGCGATTCCTCTCTGCGTACTCGTACTGCGACAGCCTGGAGAACGGCGCCGATCCGAGCTGGCACGTTTACGCCTTCGATCGGGACGCTCTTCCTGGCGCGCCGGCAGAGAGCGGTGGGAACGGCGCCCTGGCCCCCCGACCGGCTCACTTCCAAGCCCGCACCCTGCGCCTCTCCCCGCACCGGTACCGCGATCTGGTCCGTCGCATCAGCGCGCTGATCGCCAAAGCGGAGGCAGACGACGCCGGTCAGGGCGGGGCCGCCACCTTCGCCTTCCTTGCGATGGACGGGGTGTTGCAGGACGGTTCGAGAGATACCCACTACCTTTCCACCTTCGTGCCCCCTGTGGAGCCCGACGAGGATCCGCAGTCGTGGGAGCTCTAGGTGGCGGGGATGACTGAGACCGCACTTGCGCAGAGGGCGCTCCCGGTTCTTACGCTTGTCCGCTCCATCCGGGTTCTGCCACGGGCAGTCCGGCTACTGACTGAAGCCGCTCCCGGAGTGTTCGCTGCCAGCACCGCGGCCACGGTGGTCCAGGGGCTCGCCCCGGCGGGCGCCGGACTCGTCACCAAACTCCTGGTCGACCATCTTGCTCGAGGCGGAGGCGTGGGCGAAAGGTTATGGCTCCTGGTCGGGGCACTCCTTTCCCTCGCCCTGGTCGGGGGCATGGCCCGTTACCTGTCGGACGGGCTGCGAGAGAGCATCCGCGAACGGCTGCAGTACCACTTGCGGCTCAAGGTGGCCGGCCACGCCGCGCGGCTCGACCTGGAGTTCTTCGAGATGCCAGGCAACTACGACACTTTCGCCAAGGCCCGGGAGGACCTCGGATTCAGGCCATTCCTCATGGCCTACGCCCTGATCGGTTGCGCCCAGCAGTTCACGACCGTCGTCGGTTTCTTCCTGGCCGTGCTGGCGTTTCAGCCGCTGCTGGCGTTGGCCTTGATACTGGCGGCGCTACCAACCCTTTTCGTGGCCGGCAAGTCGGGGATGGAGTCGTACAACTCTCACGACCTGACCACGCCCGAGGGCCGCCGTGCCGCCTACCTCGAGGAGCTGCTGCAGCGCGACCTGCACGCGAAGGAAATCCGACTCTATGATCTCACTCCACGACTGCTGGAGCAGGTCCGAGATCATCTGGGCAACGTCCTTACGGCTCGTCTGGCTGTTATCCGCCGAAAGGCCCGACGTTTCGCCGGGGCAGACGCGCTCTCCGTACTGGCGCAACACGCGGCACTCGCCTTCGTCGTGGTCCAGACGGCGGTCGGTCGTGCAAGTCTGGGCGACCTGACCCTGCTGGTGACTGCCCTGGCTGCCGTTCGGTCCGGCCTGACCCTCGGACTCGCGAGCCTCGGAGACCTGCTCGAGAACAGCCTCTTCTTCCGGGATCTGACCACCTTCCTCTCCGTTCGACCCCAGGTCGTCGCCCCGGTGCAACCGCGGCCCGTGCCGAAGAGGCCTCGTCACGGACTCGTCCTCGAGGAGGTCGGTTTCGCTTATCCGGGATCGGAGAGATGGGTCTTCGAGGGGCTGAGCCTCGAGTTGAGAGCGGGAGAGGCGACCGCCCTGGTGGGAGTGAACGGCGCCGGCAAGACGACGCTGGTGAAGCTACTGGCACGTCTGTACGATCCCTGCGCAGGGCGGATCACTCTCGACGGCGTCGATATCCGGGAGTTCCAACCGCGGGAATACCGGTCCCGATTGGCTGTCGTGTTGCAGGATTTCGAGCGGTACCAGTTGAGCGCGCGGGAGAACATCGGATTCGGCCGGGCAGACGAAGCGCTCGAGGAATCTCGGCTGGAGCGGGCGGCTCGAGATGCAGGTGCCCTTGAACTGATATCCGCTCTCCCGGACGGTTGGGAGACTCTTCTGGGCCGCCAGTTCCATGCTCGTGGACAGGATCTGTCTGGCGGTCAGTGGCAGAGGATCGCTCTGGCGCGAGCTCTCTACCGGGACGCCCCAATCCTGCTGCTCGATGAGCCGACCGCTTCCCTGGATGCCGAGGCCGAGGCGAACCTGTTCAGGTGCTACCGGGACCTGATGCGCGGCAGGCTCTCACTGCTCATCACCCACCGATTCAATACCGTCAGGTTCGCCGATCGAATCATCGTTATGGAAGGAGGGAATGTAGTCGAGGACGGGGCCCCGGCTGATCTCATGGATGCCGGGGGCCGCTACGCCACCATGTTCATGACGCAGGCAGAAGCATACCGGGTGGAGTCCGGCTAGCTCGGTCCCAGGGGCGGCCGCGACCCGCGTTCACCCGGACTGTTGGCCTCCCGCGCCTGCATGAACGCCTCCAGCTCCCGCGGCTCCATCGGCTGCGAGTAGTGGAAACCTTGCGCCAGACCGCAGCCCAGCTCCTTCAGCAGATCGGCCTGCGCCTTCTCCTCGATCCCCTCGGCGACCACATCCAGCTCCAGGTGGGCAGCCAGACGGATGATCGCCTCGACGAGTGCGTGCGCGAAGCGCGGGCCACGGATCGGGGACACCAGGTCGTTGATGAAGGTCCGATCGATCTTCACTGTGTTGATGGGCAGGTCCCGCAGGTAGGCGAGCGAAGAGTAGCCGGTTCCGAAGTCATCGATGGCGATCCTTATGCCGTGACGCTGCAGGCGCGCGAGTGTGGCCGAGACGCTCTCCACCTCCTTCATGACGATGCTCTCGGTGAGTTCGAGCTCGAGGCATTCGGGCGGTAGCAGGTTGGCTTGCAATGCCGCCAGCACGGTGTCGAAGAAGCCCGGATGGGTGAACTGCAGAGGCGACACGTTCACCGAGACGCGCAGAGGCTCGGCGCCGGACCGCTGCCAGGCGGCGGCCCGGCGGCACGCTTCGTTGAGCACCCAGCTTCCCAGGGCGACGATCAGGCCGCTCTGCTCGGCGATCTCGATGAACTCTGTCGGCTCGACCTGGCCCCACTTGGGGTGTTTCCACCTCACCAGCGCCTCGAATCCAAGTATCTCGCCGGTCGAGAGATCGTGCAACGGTTGGTAATCGATCGTGAGCGAGCGCTCCTCGATCGCCGCACGCAGGTCGCGTTCGAGCAGCCTCTGCCGCTCGAGTGCCTCCTCGGGTTCCCCCATGTAGTGCTGGATCCCGTTCTTTCCGGAGCGCTTCACGCGGTACATGGCGCTGTCGGCGTAGCGGATGAGCGTTTCGGCATCTATCGAGTCGTTCGGGTAGAAACTTATGCCGATGCTCGCGGATAGAGTAATATAGTTCCCCTGGATGTCGAACGGTTGAGCAAGTGCCGCCATCGCCCGGTTGGCCACGCTGGTAGCCGAGTTGGTGGTGGCGAGGGAGTCCACCACGATCACGAACTCGTCGCCGCTGAAGCGGGCGATGAAGTCGTCCCCGCGGGTGACCGACTTGAGCCGGCTGGCCACCTGTTCCAGCAGCTTGTCCCCGCCAGCGTGGCCCAGCGAGTCGTTGACCACCTTGAAGCCGTCGAAGTCGATGAAGAGGACCGCGAAGCGGCCGTCGCCTCCGGCCAGGCGGCGCTCGAGGTCTAGCTTCAGTCCGAGTCTGTTGGGAAGGCCTGTCAGGTGGTCGGTGTTGGCGTACTTCTCCACCACCGCGAGCCTCGTCTGGCTCCGCGTGTACTCCTCCTTGAAGAGGATGAAGGACGAGGTGAGGGCGAAGAGGACGGAGTTCGCCAGGTTCATCTGGACGAGGGCGTAGACGACGGTCCAGTTCTGCCCCAGGATCGCGCTCTTAACACAGTAGGCGAGCGAGATCACGAGCACTACTCCGGTGTAGGCCAGGCTCAGCTGACGGCCCAGTCGCGAGTCGGGCAGCACGAATGAGAGCAGGTAGATGACGGGAACCCAGAAGAAGTTCTCGGTCATCTGACCCCGCGGGTCCACATCGGGCGGAAGGACGAAGAGGATCCAGTAGAGCTTGCTGATGAAATAGGCGCCTACCGCCCCCACCGTGGTTATCACCAGGGGTCTGAGCGACCTGCGGCTGAGCAACAGGAAGACTTCCAGCACGATGAGGCAAACCCCGAACACCGGGTAGGTGATCAGGTCGAAGGTGGTCGCCTCGCCGCTCCATCTTTCCAGGAACCAGGCGAGCAGGAAGGCGAGGGCTCCCAGGGGGACGGTCGCTACCAAGGTGCGCCGCCACTTCGCGTTGTAGACGAGGTCGACTCTGCTCACACCCTCGTGCGTGCCTCGTCGGTCGGGAGCGTTCACGTGGGGAGTGTAGCTACGCCTCTATAACCGCTCTCTTACATGTAGTGCTCGAAGTCGCATAAACGACGTCACCGGGGCTTCTCGGGTATCCGCGCCACCGCCAGTATGTGGCTCCCGCCGTCGAGCGCACCCTCCTCGCGGCAACAGTCGAGTTCCCAGTCGAGCAGCGCCTCGAGCGTCTCCTCGTCACCCGCCAGTTCGAGCGCGGGCACGTGGTGGCCCGCCGTCAGGAAGTTCGTCGAGCTGGCCGCGACTACCTGGCAGTCGAACCGAAGCAGCTGGGCCTCCAGTTCGCGCCAGCGGTACATCTTCATCACATGCTTGTTCCTGAAGAGATCGTCGAGGAGCAGCCCGCTCGCCAGTACTTCGGCGATCCGAGCGGTACCCACCTCATGGCTCAGGTCCAGCACCGCGGGAAGGAGCGAGCGCGTGGCGCCGAGAGTGCTCATCACGCTCAGCAGCAGAGGAGCCGCCGGTCGGGCGACCCGTACGAGTTCGGCCAGGGCTTCGTCGGCCCTGTCCATGACGTAGGAGACGGGGCCGCCGTAGCAAACCACCGCGTCGAACGTGTCTTCGGCGAACTCGGAGAGGTCCACGATGTCGCCGCGCCGGCGTTCCACCACCGCCCCCTCGAGGCCAGCTCGGGCCACACGGCGGCGGTTCTGCTCGAGCATCTGTGGGGATATGTCGAGAACAGTTACGCGCGCGCCGATCCTGGCCAGTTCGATGGTGAAGCGGCCCGGGCCCGCGCCTGCATCGAGGACATGCATTCCCGGTTTCACGAAGCGAGCGAGGTAGTGGTTGTGGATGTGAAGGCTGACGCGGTCCTGGGCCCTGCCCTCGAACCGCTCCCACTCGCGGTCTCCGTATGAGTCGAAGAAGCCCCGGATGGTTTCTGGATCGTATCGCATGAGCGAAGTTAGCAAACGAGGCCCGAGCGCGCGAAGGACTGGTAGCGATCGCGTCGGGTAGCCCGCGCTAGCCTGTGAGCAGGAGGTGGACGTTTGCTGGGCGCGATCGTAGGGGACATGATCGGGTCGGTTTACGAGCACAGGCCGATCAAGACGAAGGAGTTCCCGCTGTGGTGCGACTCCTCGCGGTTCACGGACGACACCGTCCTCACTGTCGCGGTCGCCGCCGCGCTCCTGGGCGACCGAGACTACGCGGCAGCCCTGAAGGAGTTCGGACGGAGCTACCCCGACGCCGGCTACGGCACCACGTTCAGAAGTTGGTTGGACTCCCCATCCAGCGAACCGTACGGAAGTTGGGGCAACGGCTCGGCGATGCGGGTGAGCCCCGTGGGCTTCGCACTCGACAACGTCGAGGAGGTCCTCGACGAAGCGGAGCGCACCGCAGCAGTGACCCACGACCACGCGGAGGGGATAAAGGGTGCACAGGCGGTCGCGCTGGCGGTATTCCGAGCGCGAAACGGGGCCGCAAGGGCGAGCATGGCTCACGAACTGACCAGCCTCTTCGGTTACGACCTGAGCGGCACGCCCGACGAGATCCGGCGCGACTACCACTTCGACGTCTCCTGCCAGGGTTCGGTGCCGCAGGCTCTCGTGTCCTTCCTGGCTTCGCACTCTTTCGAGGATGCGGTGCGCAACGCTGTCTCACTGGGAGGGGACAGCGACACACTGGCCTGCGTCGCCGGCGCTGTCGCCGAGGCGTACTACGGGGGCGTTCCCGCGCCGCTCGCGGGCGAGGCGAGAGCGCGCTTGCCCGGAGAACTGCTCGAAGTAGTAGAGCGGTTCGAGACCAGGTTCGGCTGAAGCGAGGGAGCGGAACTCCTCTGCCTGCTTCCGGAGGCCGAGCCGGATTGGACCGACCAGCGTCTCGTCCTGTAATATCTATTCGGCGACAAGCCCGGCAAAAACAAGGGCGGAGCTGGATTCCCAGCAGGCCCCTACTATCGCCGGGTCAGGGCGCCCCGTTCACCGGCGAAGGTTCCGCTGCCCCAGCGAGGGCGAATACGCGTCGGTGCGATACGAGCGGTGGAGGAGGGCAGTAAGTGAATATTCCTATCGTCATCGACAAGAGCGTCCTTTGCTGTGGCTCGGCGCTGGCTGGAAGCGAGGCCAGCCTGTGAGTCCCAACAACAGCGCCACCAAGAGCCTCCCGGTAGACCAGACCAACGAAGCGCGCCAGCTTGTGCTCCTGAACGTTCTGAACGCCGTGAAGAAGGGGGATCTGTCGGCCCGGATGCCCATGGAGTGGACCGGCATCGACGGCAAGATCGCCGACACCCTCAACGAGATCATCGACCTGCACGAGAGCGCTTCGCGTGAACTTGAACGGGTCAGCGACGCCGTTGGCAAGGAGGGAAGGCTCTCCGAACGGGTAGCGGCCAGCATGGCGGGCGGCGTGTGGTCGCGTAACACGGAATCGATAAACGCTCTCATCTCCGACCTGGCTCAGCCCACGAAGGAGATCGCCCGGGTAATCGGGGCCGTCGCGCAGGGCGACCTCGAACAGCGGATGCACCTCGAGATCGACGGTCAGCCGATGCGCGGCGAGTTCCTCCGCACCGGCAACCTGGTCAATACGATGGTGGATCAGCTCAGTTCGTTCGCTTCCGAGGTGACTCGCGTCGCTCGTGAGGTGGGGACCGAGGGGAAGCTCGGCGGCAAGGCCGAAGTCGAGGGCGTGGCCGGTACCTGGAAGGATCTGACCGACAACGTCAACTCGATGGCGGCCAACCTCACCGTGCAGTTGCGGGACGTCTCCAAGGTGGCTACTGCCATCGCCCGCGGCGACCTGAGCCAGAAGATCACCGTTAACGTACGCGGCGAGATCCTGCAGATCAAGGAGACCATCAATACGATGGTGGATCAGCTGAGTTCGTTCGCGTCCGAGGTGACTCGTGTCGCTCGTGAGGTGGGGACCGAGGGGAAGCTGGGTGGCCAGGCGAACGTCAAGGGTGTGGCCGGTACCTGGAAGGATCTGACCGAC
>DASVCN010000017.1 GCA_036381595.1 Trueperaceae bacterium
ACTCGCCAGGCACTTCCTGCCGCCGCTCGTAGAACATCCGGATGACCCGGTCCTTCGTCTCCTGGTCGTACTTGGTCCGCATGCCTCATTCTCTCCTTTCGCGTGGAAGGAGAGTCTCTATCAAAGCCAGTGCGGTTCAGAGCTTCGTCGAGTCGTACGAGGCCGCCGACGAGCACACCTTCGTCGTGCGCCTCAGCCAGCCCTACGCGGCGTTCCTGCCGGCCCTCGCCTCGTGGAGCGGCATGATCGTCTCCCCCACGGCCGCCGAGACCTACGGCGACGACTTCATCCAGCACCTCGTCGGCGCCGGCCCCTTCAAGTTCGTCGACCACATCCGCGACGACCGCATCCTCCTGGTGCGCAACGACGACTACTTCCGCGAGGGCCTGCCCTACCTCGACGAGGTCGTCGTGCGGCCGTTCGTCGACGGCGAGTCGCGCGTCATCAACCTCAAGTCGGGCGCGCTCGACATGATCTACACGATCCCGGGCAAGGACCTCGCCGACCTCATGGAGTACCCAGGCGTGGTCGTGGCCACGGTGCCGGGACTCGGCTACTCGAGCATGTACATCAACACGCGGTCCGAGGCGCTCGGCAACCCTTACCGCCGCCAGGCGCTGAACTACTGTGTCGACCGCGACATCCTCGTCAACACGGTGTTCGCGAACGGCGGCGCCGTCCCGGCCTACAGCCCGTTCTCGCCGGCCACGTTCGTGACCGACATGAACGACGAGAAGATCCCCAAGCGCGACCCCGAGAAGGTGCGCGAGCTGCTCGAGCTCGCGGGCTCGCCCGACGGCTTCTCGTTCGAGGTCCTCTACGTCGCTGACGAGGAGTCGAACCGCCTCATCACGCTGTTCCAGGCGATGTGCGCCGAGTTCGGCATCCAGGTCCTCCCGCAGCCGACCGAGTTCGGCCAGATCCTCGCCCGCGCCGGCGACGGCAACTACACCGCCGCCTGGATCTCCCTCACGCCGCGCAACGACCCCGACCTCAGCGCCTACCCGTGGTTCCACTCGCAGAGCACGAACTTCGGGCAGATCGACAACCCGAGGATCGACGACCTCCTCACGCGCGCCCGCGCCGTGAGCGACATCTCCGAGCGCCGCGAGCTCTACCGCGCCGCGGCCGACGAGCTGCTCCTCGAGATGCCCTACCTATTCCTGTTCCACCGGGCGGAGATCAAGGCGTACCGCGACCGCGTCCAGAACTACCCGCACATCGCCGACGGGATGATGCGGTTCGAGCAGGTCTGGGTCGACGACTGAAGACCTAGACAGGCGACGCCGGGGGCGGGCCTCACGCGCCCGCCCCCGGTTCCGCCCCGCTCACGCATGCTCTCCTTCGTAGCCAACCGCGTCCTCACCGCCATCCCCGTGATCGTCCTGATCACGGTCGCGGTGTTCTCCGTCATGCAGCTCCTGCCCGGCGACCCGACCCTGGCGATCCTCGGCGACGAGGCGACCCCGCAGTCGCGCGCCGCGCTCCGCGAGCGCATGGGCCTCAACCGCCCCGTGCACGTCCAGTACCTGAGCTGGCTGGGCGGCCTGGCCAAGGGCGACCTCGGGCGCTCCCTCGTCGACAACACGCCCGTCGTGCGCGCCGTGTCGTTCGCGTTCCCCGTCACCCTGCAGATCGCCCTCGTGTCGCTGTTCATCTCGCTGTCTGTCGGGGTGCCGCTCGGCATCCTCTCGGCCGTCAGGCGGGGCGGCGTCGTGGACGCGCTCAGCTCGGTCTTCGCCCTCTCCGCGATCTCCATACCGGCGTTCTGGGCCGGCATCTTGCTCATGTACTTCGTCGCGCTGCAGCTCGGCTAGTTCCCCTCGTCGGGCTTCGTGCGCTTCAACGAGGACCCGTGGCGCAGCCTGCACCACTCGATACTCCCGGCCACGGCCCTCGCCCTCAGGCCCATCGGCATCTTCATGCGCATGACGCGCGGCAGCATGCTCGAGGTCATCAACAGCGACTACGTGCGGGCCGCGCGCGCCAAGGGCGCGTCCGAGGCCTCCGTGAACCTCCGCCACGCCCTGCGTAACGCGCTGATCCCACTGCTGACGTTGGTCGGGCTCGAGTTCTCGGGGCTGATGGGCGGCGTCGTCGTCATCGACACGCTCTTCTCGATCCCCGGCTTCGGGCGCCTCATCTACAGCGCGTTCCTGCGGTCCGACTTCGTGATGATGCAGAGCCTCATGGTCCTGTTCTCGGTGGTCGTGATCGTGGTCAACCTGCTCACCGACATCTCCTACAGCCTCGTCGACCCGAGGATCAGGTACTCGTGACCTGGCGCCGGGCGATACGGCAGTTCGTCAGGCGGCCGCTGGCGCTGGCCGGCCTGGTCATCGTGGCGGGGGTCCTGCTCGTGGCGCTGCTCGCGCCGTGGCTGGCGCCGCACGACCCCACCAAGCCCGACTTCATGGCGATCCTCCAGGCGCCCGACGGCAAGTACCTGCTCGGCACCGACGAGGTGGGCCGTGACCTGCTGTCGCGGCTGATCTACGGCGCCAGGGCCTCGATCCGCGCCGGCCTGATCGCGGTGGCCATCGCGATCGCCATCGGCGTGCCGATCGGCCTCCTGTCCGGCTACCTGCGCGGCTGGGTCGACCAGCTGGTGTTCATGCGCCTCACCGACGCGATGATCGCCTTCCCCACGATCGTCCTGGCGCTGGCCCTGGCCGCGGCGCTGGGCGGCAACCTCACCACGGCGATGCTGGCCATCGGCATCGGCAGCGCGCCGGCGTTCATCCGCCTGGCGCGGGCCCAGGCGATGTCGCTGCGCGAGCAGGAGTTCGTGGAGGCCGCCAGGGCGCTGGGCAACAGGCCCCTGCTCGTCATGCTGCGGCACGTCTTCCCGAACATGATCGGGCCGCTCTTGGTGCAGACCTCTTTGGCGATCGCGGCGGCCATTCTGGCCGAGACCGCGCTGTCGTTCCTGGGGCTGGGCGTGCAGCCGCCTACGCCTTCTTGGGGAAGTACCTTGCGGATCGGTACCGGGTACATGCAACAGGCGCCTTGGTTGTCGCTTTATCCCGGGTTGTCGATATTCGTGACCGTGCTTGGGATCAACTTGCTTGGGGATGGGTTGAGGGATGTTCTGGATCCTCGGGGGAGGGGTTAGCGGGCGTCACTGAAGCGGATCCCACGTGGCGTCGGTTCTACGCGGGCGATCTCGCCTACCAGCTGCCCGGAACCGGTGTCGACGAAGAACGCGTACCGCCGGGGAGGGGTCAGCAGCCGGCGCGGCACCTCGGCCAGTACGGCTACGAGATCGTCTCGCTTCGTCGGCCGGGTCCAGACCCTCTTAGGACGGACTCCGATCGCCGAGAGCACCCCGGTGGCGGCCGCCATCATGGAGGCGTCCGTGGATTCTGGGCCTCCGAAGGCTTCCGCCACGGCAACGAGTGGACCTGCGAACTCCCCGACCAGGTCTTCCTGTTCGATGAGCAGGTTCGAAGCTGAGCACCTTCCCAGGGCCGAGCTGAGCAACAGGTCTCCCGTGAAGTCGCTTGTCGCGACATGTTGCGCATGGGCCAACTCGCCACGAGAGGTCTTGGTCGCCACCGAGCGCAGAAGCGGCTGCGAGCACTCGGCGCACTCGACGAGGAGTCGCTTGACCACCCTTCTCCCTGTCACGGTGCAAGTGGCCAAGGCTTCAGGTGCGACCGCCAGCCCGGTCTCCTGACAGGTCTCGAGCTCGTTCTCGAGACCTAGCACGCCGGTTTCCGGGCATCTTCGCAGCAGGCGCCTCAGGTAGAGCTTGTGCGAGATGCCGGACTCCTCGAGTAGGTCCCGCCGCACCCGCTTCCCGGTGGCGGAGCAGCTCGCCGTCTCGTCAGGCAGGACGCGGGTTCCGCTCTCCTCACAGGTGAACAGCTCGGTAGCCAACGCCAGCTCTCCGCTGAGGGCGGAGGGGACCAGCAGTTCGCGGTCGACGACCAACCCGCTGACCACCGAGCGCCCGACCTCGTCCTCCAGCAGGAGGGCGTTGCTGACAGCGCAGCGAACGGTCTCGCTCCGCGCAGCACGACGGGAAGGGTTCTTCTCTGAAGCGACCAGCCAGTCGCTCCGCACCCATTCGCCGCTTACCGCGCTACGTTCCGCCTCGGTTGCGAGCACCACCGTGCCCGAGAACTCGCAGCGCACGAACTCGGACGCGTGTCCCGACATGCCTGATAGGTCTGAAACCTGTCCTTGGTCGCCGCGGAACGTCTTGCCCGATGCCTCGCTCACCTTCAGGTGGTCCTTGTGGGCCCGCGCTCCGGTGAACTCACATGTCCCGACCTCGTCTTCGGCCGCGGTCAACCCGGACACCTCACAGGTGACGGCATGGCGCGGCGAGATCACCCGCGACGAGAAGGCGCTCCTGACCGCCTCCCTGGGAAGCATCACGTCACCGGAGATCTCGCAGACCTGGGCGAACTCCGGCAGCATCAGGGCCCCCGAGACGGAGGACACGGCCATCAGGTGCGGGAGCGCCCGCTCGCCTGAAACGGCACACGGCGCGAGGTCGTGTTGCGGGAACGATCCGCCGCTCAGGTAGCACCGCTCCAGCGGTGGTGAGCGAAGGACCTTATGGGAAGCGCCGTCGATGTCGAGGAGCAGCTTCGACTCAGGGCCGTCCCTGTAGCGGTAGGTCACCTCGACGCTGACTATGGACGCCATCTCGCCGCGGGCCGCGACCAGTTCAGCCGAGACTGAAGGGTCGAAGCGCCTCTCGATCTGCTCCCTCAACGCCGCCGAGCCACCGGCCTTCTCCAGCTCTTCCTGTTTCCGTGCCAGGTAGAACTGCCGGAACGCCATGAGCGACCGGTCCCCCTCTATCGCCGCCAGGACCGCGTCGCGAGCTGGCGCTGGCCAGTGGGACCGGTCCAGTCGACCATCCGCTCGCGAACGCGACACGCCCGCCGGCCTAGAGGAAGCGTCTTCATCGACCCAACCACCAGGCCCACTAGTGACCTCTATCAGGCGCTCCAGGCGGTCCACTGCGACAGAGCTGCTCACGAGGGCCGTCAGCGTGCCTTCGAGGCGCCTCCTCTGACCTAGTACGCGAACGGCCTCGGGCTCTACTTGGGCATCCAGACTTGCCACCCACTCGCGGGCGGTACGAACGACGCCCTCCTCGTCGAGAGGCTGCGATTCGACTGAGTGCAGCCGCTTGCGGCTTAGGCTGCCGACGATGCGCTCGAAGTCCGGCTCCCCTTCCGCGTAGAGACGAGTCGCCCGTCCCCCGAAGACTCCGGGACCCGCCCTGAGGTTCGGGTCGTTCTCGTCGAAGGTGGCGAAGTGCGTACCTCGACCGACCTCCTGGATCAGCAAGCGGCCGTCGCTCTGCTCCTGGACCCGACCTCTATCGCTGTAGTAGGTCACGACGAGGTCGCGCACGGAGAGCCGTGGCACCACGTCCTCGAGCTCCGGAGCGGCTGGTCCCGCGTCGTGTAGAGCGTTCAGGGTCCCGAGTGTCTCTGAGACCAGCGTCTTGCTCTCTTCGTAGAGCTGCTTGGCGCGCTCGATGCTGTCCTCGATCCTTCGGGCGCTCTCGGCAACGTCCTGGCCAGCGAGTGCCCTGAGCACCAGGTCCTGGATCTCCTCCTCAAGGTCATCGTCTTTGCCCGCTACTTCGAGGATGCCCTCGATGTCGCCTATGGCAGCGGAGATCAGCTGGAGCTTCTCCATGAGCCGAGCGACGACCAGCTCTTCGACCGAGCCCTTGACCACGAGGTTCGTCACGGCGACGGTGGCATGCTTCGAGGCCAGGCGCTGGACGCGGCCGATGCGTTGCTCGACCGTCATCGGGTTCCACGGCAGGTCGTAGTTGACCACGACGTTACCTGCCTGCAGGTTCACCCCTTCCGCGCCAGAGTCGGTGCTCACGATGACGTTCACCTCGGGAGGATCGGCTTGGTAGCGCCGTACGTCCTGATCCTGGGTCCGCCCGTGTCCCCCACCGATGTACCCGACGCTCGCCCCGATCGCTGCCAGGGCCTCGCCGATGGCCTTCTGTGTAGCGATGCGGCGCGTGAACACGACCATGCGCCAGTCCCGAGGGCGCTCGGACATCAGCCGCCGCGCCATCGCCAGCAACTGAGGCTCCTTGCAACCGAGGGGGGAAGACTCCGCGAGCCGGCGCACCTCGGCGACCACCGACGGCGAAACCCTGCCCGCCTCCCCGAGCGTCCTGATCTGGTCTGCGAAGGCGGCCGGACTGCTCATCAGGGCTTCGGCCAGGCTTATCTGCTGGAGGCGACGTAGGTTGGGCAGGTGCTCGCGGACTAGAGCCTCAAGCCTGCGCTCGATGTCACCGGGTTCGCACCTCGTGGGGCTGACCAGACGCTCAGGGAAGCTCAGGCCGGACTCGAGCCTGGTCGTCCGCACCATGTACTCGCCTACGATGCGGCGGAACTCGGGGACCCTGCCTGAGTTGATGCGGCGGGCCACGTTCCTGCCGTCGGCCAAGTAACGCGCTGCGAACTCCTCAGGGTCTCCCAACGGGTTCCGGTGGTTCCTACCGTCGGCGAGTAGGTCGATGAGGGAGTAGATGTCCCACAGGCGGTTGTGGATAGGCGTCGCCGTGAGCAGGAGCGTGTATCGGAACGCCGAGCCTGCCAGAGCCAGCTTGAGAGCGATGGCTATCCTTGGCGGCCTCGCGGTCCCGTAGAGATTGCGGACCTTATGCGCCTCATCCAGCACCAGCATGTCGAAGCCTGAGTTCGTCAGCTCTTCCATGCGGTTGAGAGCAGACGCGTAGGTCGTCACAACGACGGAGGTACGAGACCGGGCGAACCGCGATAGCTGGGCACCAGTCGCGTAGACGGCGTCGATGCCGAACTTGCTTTCGAGCTCATCGCACCACTGCGGCAGCAAGATCTTCGGCGCGAGGATCAGCACGCGCTTCACCTTCTTGCGCACCATCAGCTCGCTGATGATCAGCCCAGCGCTGATGGTCTTGCCCATCCCCACGTCGTCCGCGATGAGCGCAACTGGGGCTCGCCGACAGAACGTGATCAGGTTCCTTACTTGGTGCTCGAACGGTTCTAGGCGTTCCGACCAATGCTTCACGGAACGGATGTCGGAACGGTCCCGGATCGTTATCGAGCCGGCCAGCGTGTACTCGATGGCAGCCAACGCTGCCTCTGATAAGCGCTCGGAGCCGGCTGGCTCCAGGATGGGGATGTTCAGATCGAGCTGCATCCGTCGCGCGAAGTCTACGGGTATGAGGCTGACATGATTCCCAAGAAGGGTTACGCGTATGCCAGACCGAACTTGCGGCCCTTGTCCGGAACGTATCAGGCAAGAGACGTCATCGACTGGACACTTCGCGACAACCCGTTGGAGCCACCCCGACTCCCGGGGACGTCTCATTGGGACAAATGAACTTCAACAGTCTCAGTCCCCCTCGACCGCCTCCGGTACGTACACCTGCCTTAGCGGGAGCAGGCCCTTGTACTTCGAGTCGAGCTGCTCGTACCGGTCCAGCACCAAGCTCACGAGCTGCTCGCCGTCGATCAACCGCAGGTTCGCCTTGCTGTTGGCGAAGTTGCGCGCCTGCGGCGTGAAGTCACCTAGCGTCACCAG
>DASVCN010000018.1 GCA_036381595.1 Trueperaceae bacterium
AGTGCTACTGCGGCTGCTCCGCCAGCACGACGCTCAGCTGCCGTTCGACGCTCCCCCTGACAATCGTCACCTCGAGTTCGTCCCCGACCCTGTAGTTGCTCTCCAGGTAGGTGCGCAGTTCACCGCGGGTGGTCACCGCCCGGCCGTCAACGGCCGTAACGATGTCGCCACCCAGGAAGACTCTGGTGTTGCCAAGAACCGCTTGCCGCTGAGCGCCCCTGACCCCGGCGATATCGAGCGGCGAGCCTTCTCGCAGCTGCACCAGCAGCAGGCCCTGCTCGACCGGGAGGTCGAGCACGCGGGCAAGCCCCTCGCTCAGGGTGTATGCCCCGTCGATCCCCAACCACGGGTGGCGATACCGTCCGAACTCGATGAGTTCGGGCAGGACCCGTTTGACTGTATCGACGGGTATGGCGAACCCAAGGCCGGCGCTGGTCCCCGTCGGGCTGAATATCGCGGTATTCACGCCGATCACCCTGCCGGCGCTGTCGAGTAGCGGACCGCCCGAGTTGCCGCGATTGATCGCGGCGTCCGTCTGGATTACGCCGGTGATCTGACGGTCCTCGGCGCCCCGCAGCGTCCGGTCCAGAGCGCTCACCACACCGGTGGTGAGCGACTGCCCGAACTGGCCGAAGGGATTCCCGATAGCGATCGCCCTCTGCCCCACCTCGAGGTCCTCCGAGGAACCCAGCTCGACCGGGCGGAGTTCCAGCCCGTGGGCTTCTACCTGGAGCACGGCCAGGTCGTTGATCGGGTCGACGCCTACGATCCTGGCCGGAACGGTAGTTCCGTCGGAGAAGGTCACTTCGATCCGCTGGGCCCCCTCTATCACGTGAAAGTTGGTGACGATCCTGCCTTCGTCATCTACGACGAAGCCGCTGCCTGCGCCTTCGGCCGGTACCGGCTCGAAGAAGAAGGAGAGCTGGACCACCGTGGTAGTGATAGTGACCACCGATGGTGCGACCTGGTCGTAGACATCCATGACGCGCCGCTCGGCGAAATCCCTGCCCGCCTCGTCGATCAGAGCGATCTCATCGTTGCCGAGGGCAGTGCCGACGGCGGCAGCATCCTCTGCGTGACCTCCGCCCGAGTCCTGGGAACGGCACGAGCCAGAGAGGAGCAGCATGGTCAGCAACAGGAGGCGGGTCAGGAGCGAGGCAACGCCTCTGAGGGAGGTCGTCATGTGGCCATTGTGACCCTTCTCAGTTGCGGAATATTCGAACGACCTTCGGCAGGAAGCGGTACGGCAGGGCCCCGGCGGTCACCTGATCTACGGCGCCGGCGATGAGCAGGTCGAGCTCGGGACAGTGGAAGAGCCAGGTGCCCGTCGAACCGCTATGACCGAAGAGCGGCGGAATCGGCTTGCCTCCTGTGAGCAGCCGCGGCAGCGCGAAACGCTTGACTCCCAGGCCGTACTCGATGGGCCAGCTTGGAGCGCGGAGGGCGGCCGCGTCGAGCGGGAAGCCGAAGCGGTTCCACTGCGCCTGCATCAGACGTTTCGTGTCAGGCGACTCGAACAGCGCTTCCGTCGCGTAGGCGCGCATGAAGCTGAGCTGGTCGCGACTGTTGCTGAAGATGCCGTGCAGCGAGCGCATCGCCAGAGGGATCTCCATGGGCCGGTTCCCGACCCAGAGCGACGCCGTCTCCTCCTCCCTGCCTGCCGCCCGGGGCCAGCCAGCCATCCAGGTGTGGTCGAGGCGCAGCGGCTCGAACAACTCCTCCTCGAAGACGGCATGGAGTTCGGCACCGGTTGCCGACTCGATTACACCGTGGAGCAGCGCGTAGTTCGTATCGCTGTAGCGGATCTTCTGCCGCCTCGAAGCAGTCTGCTGCGGTGGGAAGTGCGGGCGGAGTTCGTCGCGCACCCGCGCCGCCACCTGTGCGAGCGACCAGGCCCGGTCGCCCTCCTTGCTGAGAAGGTCGATCAGAGGCCGACCATCTTTCGGTCTGTCCTCCAGATAGTTCGCCAGCCCCGAGGTATGCGACAGCAGGTTGCGGAGCGTGATCTGCTCCGACAGGTCGCGCCCCTGCCAACGGTTGAGACCCTCGATGATGGAGCGGTCGAGGTACTCGGCGATCGATGCGTTGATATCGAGAGTTCCGCGCTCGTGGAGTCGGAGCGTGACCACCGCGGTGAAAAGCTTGTCGATGCTGGCGATGTAGTAGGGGGTGCCCGGGGTCATGGGAGGACCACCCGGGCGAGCGTCTCCTCTCGCACCGGCCCAGGCGAAGCCCTCGTTCACCTTCTCTACGGCGAGTACGGCGTGCTCGATGCCGCGTCCGCTTTTCAACTCGTCGAGCGCGTCCTCGAGGCGCTGCTCCACTTCCTGGGCTTCGGCTCGGCTCATCACGGCAATATCGTTCCGGGTCGTCACTCGCTGGGCCCTCTCACCTTCTCGCCGCCGCTGGCTTTCCACCGCGGTGGCGTCCCGATCATAAGCCCCCGAAGTCGCGCTCGACGCCGGAAGTTGAGCCGGCACGACTTCGGTCGGGCGCGCGATGAGGCAGGGTGGAGGAGGAGGTGCCGGTGAGCGACCCAGCTGCGAGGTACAAGCCGATCGAAGAGTACGGGGTCATAGGCAACCTGCGAACGGTCGCCCTGGTGGGCCGGGACGGCTCGATGGACTGGTGCTGCCTGCCGGAGCTCGACCGGCCAAGCATCTTCGCCGCCATCCTGGACAGCCGCAAGGGCGGACGGTTCCGGGTGGCGCCGGTCGGAGCGGAGCGCGGCGAGCAGCGTTACCTGGATGACACCAACGTCTTGCGGACCGAATTCAGGACGGAGCGCGGGGAGGTCGAGGTTACCGACTTCATGCCCCTCAACGAATCGATCGTAGGTGCGGGCGACCCCTATACGAGTCCCACCATCTACCGGTCGGTCGAGTGCACCGGGGGCGAGGTCGACCTCGAGATCGAGTGGTCCCCTCGCTTCGATTACGCCCGGTCGCGCACGCGCCTCGAGGTTCGTGGCGAGGCCGTCGTCGCCAGAAGCGAGGACGAGCTCGCGGTCCTGGCAGGCTTGCCCCCTTCGGCGCGGCCGGAAACGGACGGGAGCGAGTTGCGGGCGCGCTTGACGCTGAGAGCGGGGGAAATGCTCCCGCTCGTGATGCACTACGGCGCCGAACGTGCCCGAGCGGACCGTGAAACGGTCGCGAGGTTGCTGTCGCGAACGGTGGACGTCTGGCGCGAGTGGGTGGACTCGCGTACCGAAACGGGACGCCTCGAAGGGTTCGAACCGGAGTGGCGGCCACTCGTCGCCAGGGCCGAACTCACGCTCAAGCTCCTCACCCACCCCGATACCGGAGCCATCGCGGCGGCGGCGACCACGTCGTTGCCGGAGCGGATCGGCGGCGTGCGCAACTGGGACTACCGCTACTGCTGGATCCGTGACTCGGCGTTCACCGCTCAGGCGCTATTCTCACTGGGCCACCACGACGCTGCCCTCGACTTCCTCGAATGGACCGCGCGCGTCGCGATGACCGAGGGGCAGAAGAAGCCACACCTGCAGATCATGTACGGCCTGCACGGCGAGACGGAACTCGACGAGGTCGAGCTGGACCATCTGGAAGGGTATCGCTGCTCCCAACCGGTGCGGATCGGCAACGCAGCGGCCGGCCAGGAACAGCACGACATCTACGGCGAGCTGTTGGCATCGGCGTTCGAGTTCGTTCGCCACGGTGGTGAACTGGACGATCCGGTCACCGGCTTCCTGTCGAAGGTCGCCGACAGGGCGAGCGCGGTGTGGAGGCAGCCCGATGCCGGCATCTGGGAGGTGCGGGGCGGTCCGCAACACTTCGTCTACTCCAAGGTGATGTGCTGGGTGGCGCTCGACCGGGCGGTCACGCTGGCAAGGAAGTTCGGCTTGCCCGGCGACGTCTCTCGCTGGGAACGTGAGCGGGACGAGATAAAGCGTGTGGTCCTGGCGGAGGGGTACGACGAGGAGCGGCGTTCATTCGTGCAGACGTTCGGTTCGCAGGCTCTGGACGCCTCCAACCTGCTGATCCCGGTGATGGGGTTCCTGCCGTTCGACGATCTCCGCGTACAGAACACGATCGACCGTACGCTCGAGGAGTTGACTTCGGAGGGCGTCGTCTACCGCTACCACGCCGACGACGGTCTGCCGGGTCGCGAGGGCGCATTCGGCCTCACGACTTTCTGGCTGGTAGACGCGCTTACCCTCTCCGGTCGTCACGAGAAGGCGCTCGAGTTGTTCGAGGGGATGTTGGGTCGGGCGAACCACCTGGGCCTCTACGCGGAGGAGTTCGACCCCGAAACGGGCGCGTTCCTGGGGAACTTCCCGCAAGGCTTCAGCCACATCGGATTGATCAACAGCGCGCTCTACCTGAGCCGCAGTCGCGGCCGTAAGGCGCCGGCACCCGCACCGGTGGGGACCAAGGAGCACGGCGAGGAACTCGAGCACGAGAGCGAATCGGCCCTATGAGCGACCCGAACGGCGAGGGGCGGAGGGTGCTCCTCCGCCCCTGATCGGCTATTCGCTCCCGAAGCCTCAGGCGTCCTGACGCTCGGGATTGTCCAAACGGAAGAAATTGCTGTCGCTCCCGTCGCTCTTGTGCTCCTGGAAGAGGAACACCAGGTTACGCTCGTCGAACGACTCGAACCACTTCTCCCAGCCGACGTCCTCGAGCTCACCGCCGCCGTAGTCGGGGAAGTCGAAGCGGAGCACCCCGGGCCGGCCGTCGTGTTCGGAACCGGGCACCGTGGCGGGCTTCGCCTTACGCTTCTCGGCCCAATGGCGGATCACCTCGTGGGATCGAGTCGCCAGCGACTGCCCCTCGTGATCCTCGTGCTCGTCGGGTGAGTGGACCCACTTGGCGTACTTGGTGGCGGTGTCGGAGAGTCCCTCGCTGTGCTGTTCGAGGAACTTCCTCTCCTCGGAAGTCACATTCTTCGCATCTCCAGGTCGTTTGGCCATTGCCGTCCCCCTTCGGGTCGAGGCTGATCTTCAGACCCCTCAATGTTCGCCCGGCTGCAGCCCAGAGAAAGTGCGCTGACGCGAGAAACGGCCGTTCGCTACCAGGTGTCTCCGCCGCCAGCGGGAGGCCAGTCTCCCTGCATCCTTCGGAGGAGGATTATCTGACCCAGGTGGTGGGCCTCGTGAGCGAAGTGGCTCGTGAGTTGGTAGCCCACCGAGGTATCGCGGCCCTCCACCACTCGCCTTGCCAGTAGGGCCGGATCGCCTGCGACCGCGCGCAGTTCGGCCAGGCCCGCCAAATAGCTATCGACGAGCCCGTTCCACTGCGCCTCCTCCACATGCGGCCAGCCCTCTTCGGCGTGGCCGACGGGCCTGGGCTCGCCGTCTGCTGTGAGGCCCAGGAGGCGGCGCTGCCAGAAGCGCATGTGCCCGAGGATGTCGGCGATCGAGTGTGGAGATCCGCCCGGGCGGGCGGACGCTACCGGCCAGGCGATGCCGTTCAGAGCTCGGGAGAACGGAGTGAACTCCATCCCCTCGTCGGATATGAGCCGTTCGAGAGTCGCGGAAGGGGGTCCGGCCAGGGGTTCACTCATCCGCCTGGCCCTCCTCGACGAGGGCGAACGTGCAGCGGCTTCGACCGTCGAGCATGCAGCCAGTATGGGCGACCGGTCGACCCATGAGCAACGAGAGCAGCTTCACGTCGTAACGGCAGACGGCGCGCGTCTGTCGCGCGAGTTTGTGGTAGACGCAGTTGGCGGCTGCGATGCCCTCCTCTTCAGGCAGCGCGGTCGCCTCGTAGCCCAGCTCGTTCATCACGCCGAGTACGGCGTGCAGCCGCTCCGCGCTTCCGGGCGGGAAGCTCCTGTCACCCACACCGTCCGCGATACGCTCGGCCATCTGCCCCAGCAGCCGCTCGACACCCTCTTCGCCGAGCGCTTCGGCCGCAGTTTCCAGCAAACCCTGTGCCAGCAGCGCGTAGTTGCGTGGGAAGCCTTCGTATCCCCTGTCCGTGAGCCCATACGAACGGCTGGGCCGGCCTCCAGTGCTTCGACTCTCGACCGGGGCCACGAGGCCATCGCGTTCGAGTCCCACGATGTGCTGCTGGACGGCGGTGCGCGTGATCCCCAGTTCGTCGCTCAGCTCGCCGATCGTGAGGCCGGCCGGCTTGTACTCCAGCAGTTTCTGCATCAGTTGCCTGCGCGTATCAGCCATCCCGAGCCCTCCGGTGCATGGAGCCGTATCTGCCGATCAACAGTAGCATCAGCTTACTTATAACACTTTCGCCTTGCAAAACTTTGCTCATTCTGCTAGCCTCGGCTCGAGCGCGCTCCAGATCGATGGGGTCCAACACCCCATGGGAGGCTTTGCTATGAAGCAGATACGCCTGATCCTTCTGGCCGCGGCCGTGCTGACGCTAGGCGCCGCGTGGGCCCAAGACCTTTCGCCGGCCTTGCCCTCCGGCTATGTGAACGCGAGCGAACTCCTGCCCCTTCCGGAGTTCATCCCCGGCGCGGGCGCGCTCTACATCGACCCCGCTAACGCACCCGTGGGCCCGTGGCTCTCCTACGGGAACGACGGCAAACTCGTCGAGGTGCTGTTCATGGTGCCGGTGTCGCAGATGACCGAGGGCGCCAACTGGGACGACCTCGCGGCCGGTACCTTCGAGGAGCTGGGAATCTCCACGCTGGACCACGTAGATATCACCTTCAACCCGGGGCACGCGGGAATGGCCGAAGCCCACTACCACTTCCGCTTGGCGCTGATCGATCACGAGTCGCAGCAGGCCGCACTGAGCGAATAGTCGGAACCCGTCGAAACAGCTGCTCGGGACCGGAGAGGCCGACTCGCCGGTCCCGGGTTCTCCTCAGGCAGATGACCCATTCTGCCCTCGGCTCCGCAGCCGCACGCGGAAGTCGCGAAGCTCGTAGCCCTCGATCAGCTCGTTCCAACGGATGGTAGGTGCTTTGTCTACTTCGACCGGCAGCGCCAGGAACCGCCGGAGGAAGATGTCGCTCTCCTGTATGGCGACGAACGCGCCGGGGCAGCGGTGGGCACCGTCTCCGAAAGAGAGCGCCGGCGCCTGCACGCCGGGAGCGAGGTTACGACCCGGACATATCGTGAGGGGCTCAGGTCCGACCGCGCCCTCGTCGGCGTTGGCAGCGCCGATGTCGAGCGACAGCAGGGCTCCGGCGGGAATGATCACCTCCTCGTCCCCATCGGCGATCAGCAAGGGCGCGACAGTGCGGCGATAGAGACGGCCGACAACCGGTTCGAGGCGCAGGATCTCGTGGAGGATCCGGTGACGTTCGGCTTCCCCTGCAGCCAGGTAGTCGGCCCGCAACTCATCGTCCTCCAGGAGGTGCCATGCGGCCATGCAGATGAACTCGCGGGTCGTAGCCATCCCGGCAGCACCGTAGGTGATGCACTCGATGAGGATCTCGACCGGCCCGTAACCCTTCTCCAGCAGGTGGCTGATGACGTCCTCGCGAGGAGCGATGCGGCGCCTGCGGATCGCGGGACGGACGTCGCTCACGAAGAAGTCGAGCATGCCGGCGTGACTCCTGACGGTACCGAGCAGGCGCCGGAACCGGCCGACCCGCTCGAACCGCTCGAGACTCACCAGCCGCTCCAGGCGTCGCTCCATCCCCGGCCGAAGCGAGTCGGTGAGTCCCACTACCTGCGAGGCGACCTGAACCGCCATGGCCAGGCTCGTGCGGGCGAGGTCGATGTGCCCTCGCTCCTGGAACCCTCGGACCAACTCCTCGCTGAGTCGCTCCATGAGCGACCGGTATCGCTCGTCCACCGTTTTCGGGGTGAAGAAACGAGCGGTCGCGACCCTCTGCTCCTTGTGGCTGGCGCCGTCCTGGAACAGCACCGGTTTCCGGAGGGGGACGTTCGCGATCGCCTCCGAGTTGAAACCGGCCTGTTTGCTCACGTCGCCGGCGCGGAGCACCTGCCGGGCGGCGGCATAGGAGCCGACGTGCCAGACGCCGTCCTCGTACTCCACGCTGCTGGCAGAAGCACGGGCACGCCCGCTCTTTCGCCGGGAGGCCGCTGGCGTGGACGAGCCACTGTTTCCGTTCACCCTGATACCCTCGGTTCTCCTCGCGTTCGAATCACGAGGTTATGACACACTGTGTATCATATCCTGCTGAGTCCGATGAGGAGGAGAGCGTCATTCCCCTCGGGGTAGAGTAGGCGCCGACAGGGAGGAGCAGATTGGAAGTCGACAGCAGGGGGTCACCGGCAGAGGACCACAGGATCCGCCGCACTCGTAGGTTGCTGGCCGACGCCCTCGTCGAGCTCACCCTCGAGCGGCCGTTCGAGACGATCACCGTGCGCGACCTGACGGAGCGCGCCAACATCGGTTACGCGACGTTCTTCCGGCACTATTCCGGAAAGGTCGAGCTCCTTCGGGCGATGCTGAAGGAGGTACTGGCCGAACTCCTCGAACTCCTCGAACCGCACCTGGGCGAAGACCCGGCACAGGCGAGCCTCGTGGTGTTCCGGCACGCGCGTCTGCACGCCGACCTCTACCGCCTGCTGCTGCGCACGGCCGGAGCTATCGAACTGCTGCCCGAAGCGATCCGGGTAGGCGTGGCGACCACGAGTCGCAGCTACCGCGCCAGGAGCGACAGCATGATCCCCTTCGAGATCGCCGCGGAGCACCTCGTGCGCTCGTTCGTGAACCTTATCGACTGGTGGCTGGAGAACGACCTCCCCTACTCGGCGGAGCGGATGGCCGAGATATATGGCGCGATGATCATAGAACCACTGGAAAGCAAGGCACTGGAGCGCCGGACGGCGGAGGAGGTCGCGGCCACGCGCGCGCCGGTTCGCCCCCGCAACCGCTGAGTAGCGGGACCCGATCATGCTGTCTTCCGACGCGACCTATCGGCTCGAACGCTTCTCCGACCCTGCCGCCTTCCGGGCCAGGGCATGGCAACTGCTGCTGGCGAGGGAGGCCACCCACTGTCTGCAACTGGGGATACTCGGCGGTATCGAAACCGGCGAGTGGCCGGACCCCTTCCTCGGCGTCGTGAGCCGGCATCTCGCCCCTGCGCTGGTCGCGATGCGGACGCCACCACACAACCTGCTGCTGTCGAAGAGCGACGACCTCGCTGCGCTCGAGCCCCTGCTGAGTGCCCTCGACCCTGGACTCGGCGGGGTCCTGGGGCCGCGTGAGGTGGCTGACGCCTTCGCCCACGCCTGGACCCGGGGCACCGGGGCTCGCGCAGAGCTCACCTTCCGGCAGCGGATCTACCGGCTCGAGCGGGTCGAGCCAGTGCGCGGGGTCGAGGGGCGCGGCAGAAGCGCTGGAGAGGAGGACCGACCCCTCCTCGAGGAATGGATGGCGGCGTTCCTTCGCGAAGCGCTCCCCGCTAAGCGGACAGACGCGAGGACGACGCTGAACAGGTGGCTGAACCGGTCAGGAAGTGAGCTGCGCATCTGGGAGGCGGGGGGACAGCCGGTGGCGATGGCCGGGGCGGGCAGCCGAACACCCCACGGTGTTCGCATAAGCGCCGTTTACACCCCGCCCAGCCATCGCCGCAACGGCTACGCCAGCGCCCTCGTCGCCGAACTGAGCCAGCGGCAGCTCGACAGCGGCAGGAGCTTCTGCTTCCTCTTCACCGACCTCGCCAACCCCACCTCGAACCGCATCTACCAGGCGTTGGGCTACCGTCCGGACAGCGTCGCCCACGAGTACCGCTTCATACGGCGACGGCGGTCGTGGCCTAGCACCGGCGAGACTATGGCCGGGAAACCAGACGCGGGCCGCGCAGAAGGCTAACTTCGGGGGACGGGCTGCCGCCCGACACACGCAAGCCAGAGGGGGGAATTCGATGAAACTGAACAGCCTCGAAGACCTGTTCAAGGACCAGCTGATGGACATGCACAGCGCCGAGCAGCAGCTCACCGCAGCGCTGCCCAAGATGGCCGAGAAGGCTTCGGCCAAGGAGGTGAGGGAGGCCCTCGAGCGGCACCTCGACATCACCAAGAAGCAGCTGGAACGCCTCGACCAGATCGGCAGCAACATGGGGATCGACCTCAAGGGGAAGACCTGCGAGGCGATGAAGGGCCTCATCAAGGAGGGCGAGCACATCCTCAAGGAGGGCGGTTCGGGCGAGGCGCTCGACGCCGCGATAATCGCGGCCGCCCAGAAGATCGAGCACTACGAGATCGCCAGCTACGGATCCGTCTGCACGTACGCCGAGGAGCTCGGGCACAAGGATGCGCTGAAGCTGCTGAAGCAGACCCTCGACGAGGAGGAGAAGACGGATCAGCAGCTCACCAAGATCGCCGAGAGCGGGGTCAACCAGCGGGCGATGAAGGCCTGACCACTCGGGAACAGCGCGCTGACGGGACCTTGGAGGGGCGAGCGGGATGCCGTTCGCCCCTCCCCTCGTCGCCTCTACGACCGGTGCCACTCATCCTGGAAGGAGCTTAAGCCTGCGGTAAACTCCAGGAGGGAGCATCACGGGGGGCAAGGCACCATGGAGGACAACCGCATGGCACGAGCGATCGGAACGAGCGCCTCGTTTCGGACAGTCGAACCCCTGCCTGGAAGGCACCCGAGCGGGCCGATCGCTGTGCTACTGGCTGTGAAGCTGGCGGCGCTACTGGGGGCGCTCCTGCTATGGCCAGCAGCGGTGAAGGCGCAGGGCGGACTATACGGACCGGAGGCGCCGCGCGATGTCGCCTACGTGAGGTTGATAAACGCCCGGCCTGGGGGGCCGGTGGGCCCCGTCGTCGGCGGCGAAGAGTGGCAGTCGGTCGACTTCGCCGAGGTTTCGCCCTACCATCGGATCGCACCTGGGCAGCACGCCGTCAGCGCGGCTGGGATCGAGTCGAGCTTCACCGCCCGAGCGGAGAGTTTCACCACCTTGGTCCTGCTCGAGAACGAGCTGGTGACGATCGACGACACTCCGCTCCGGGACATCTCGCGTGGACTGCTGACCCTCTACAACCTCACCGCCGATCACACCCTGACCCTCGGCACTGTCGACGGAAGCCAGGTCATCAGCGACGTCGAGCCGCTTTCGGCCGCCTCCAGAGCCATCAGCCAGGCCGAGGTCGAGCTGGTCGTCAGCTCGAACGGGAAGCCGATCGGCAAACTCGACAGCAGGCTCTACCGGCGTGGTGAGGCGCACTCCGTCATCGTCATGCCCGAAGGAACCCAACCACGGGTGATCTACGCCCGAGCGGCCGCGGAACGCTGAGGCGCCTGCTGGATGGTCTTCACCAGCAGCGTCTTCCTCTTCCTCTTCCTGCCGATATTCCTGGCGGTCTACCACCTGCTGCCCAGCAACCGCCGGACCCTCTGGATACTCATCGCCTCCTACCTCTTCTACGGCTGGTGGCGGATCGACTTCCTCGTTCTCTTCATCGCCACCACCGCCTTCACCTATCTGGTGGGCCGTGGCCTGGTAGCCGGCCCTAAGCGGGGGCGTTATCAGGGGCTGCTCCTCACCCTGGGCGTTGCAGGCAACCTCGCCACGCTCGCCTACTTCAAGTACTTCAACTTCGGTGTGGAGAGCCTCGATTCACTGCTGGTTACGCTGGGGGGCAGCCCCCTCTTAGCCTGGCAGGTGATCCTGCCCATAGGCATCTCCTTCTACGTCTTCCAGAGCGTCAGCTACCTGGTGGACATCCATCGCGGCGACGCCAGCGGCAGCACCCGCTTCGTGGACATGGCCGCCTACATAGCTCTGTTCCCACAACTAATCGCCGGACCCATCGTCCGCTTCAAGGAGCTGGCGCCGCAACTCGAGAGCCCGGTGGCGAGCTTCTCCGACTTCAGCCAGGGCTCGCTGCGCTTCATGATCGGCTTCTGCAAGAAGGTGCTCGTGGCCGACATGGTCGCGCCGCTGGCCGATGCCGTCTTCTCCCTCTCGCAGCCGACCGCGGCCGAGGCCGCCCTGGGAGCGTTGGCGTTCGCGGTTCAGCTGTTCTTCGACTTCTCGGGCTACAGCGACATGGCGATCGGCCTGGCGCGGATGATGGGACTGCGCCTGCTGGAGAACTTCGCCATGCCCTATCGCAGCCGCACCATCACCGAGTTCTGGCAACGCTGGCACATCTCGCTCTCGCGCTGGCTGCGCGACTACCTCTACATCCCCCTCGGCGGCAACCGGCGGGGCCGGCGGCGCACCTACGTCAACCTGATGCTGGTGATGCTCCTGGGCGGTCTCTGGCACGGGGCCGCCTGGACCTTCGTCCTCTGGGGCGCCTGGCATGGCCTGCTCCTGGTGGGCGAGAGGTTGCTGCGGGAGAACGGCCGGGGGCCGCGGCTGCCCCGCCGGGTGGCGGTCGCGCGCACCTTCCTCTTCGTCGCACTAGGCTGGATCACCTTCCGTGCCGACGGCATAGCCGGCGCCACCGCGATGTACTCGGGTCTTCTCGGCGTCCATGGCATGGGCATCAGCCCGCAGCTCGCCTGGCAGCTGCCCTCCAGTGCGGTCGTCGCCCTCGCTGCAGGTTGCCTGCTCATCTGGCTGCCGGCCCCGGCCCCCCCGCCCCGGGACTCGTTGCCGGCGCCGCTTCCTGCTCCGGCGGCACGCGTTGCCACCGCCGTCATCGTGCCGGTGTTCCTGCTGGGCGTCTTGCGGATGGTCGCCGATTCGTTCTCGCCCTTCCTCTACTTCAGGTTCTGACGGGCGAGCTGCTTATGTCCCAACGAACCACCGATATCCGCTTCGAGGAGACGCTTCGAGCCGAACGAGTCGAACCGTTCCCCGTGGCGCCGGGACTCTTCATGGCGCTCTTCCTCACGGGCGCCTTGTTGCTCGCCGTCACCAACTCCGCTCTCCTCGAGTCGCCGGATGAGCCGCTGCTCGACGGCAGTTGGGCAGCCGCCTACCAGGAGCGCTTCGACGAGGCATCTCCCCTGTTCGTCCCCGCCACGACGATCTGGGGAGCGATCGACTACATCCTCTTCGACCAGGGACGAGCCGGCGTGCTGGTTGGCGAGGACGGCTGGCTCTACTCCACCGAGGAGTTCGCCTACCCCGCAGAGACCGACGTCGCAGCCCGCCGCCTCGATGCCAACCTCGACGCGATCGCTGCGGTAGCGGACCGGTTGCAGGAACTCGACATCGACCTCGTCGTCGCGCTGCTCCCCTCCAAGGCACGTATATACCCAGAACACCTCGGTCGCTACCGGCTGCCGAAGGGACCCACCCAGCTCTACTCGCTCGCGCTCGCCGGGTTGCGCGACCGGGGCGTGCCGGTAACCGGGTTGTTGCCGCCGCTCCTGGAGGCGAAGGAGGAGGGCGCCGTCTTCCTTCGTACCGATACCCACTGGACCCCCTACGGCGCCCGGGAGGCCGCAGAAGCCGTTGCCGAAACGATCCGAGGCATCGCGCGATTCCCCTGGCTGGATCAGGAGGAGTACGCGACGACGCGCTCGGAGCCGCAGCCACACCGGGGGGACCTGACCAATTTCCTGCCGCTCGGACCCCTCTACGACGAGCTAGGGCCCGAAGACGACGAGCTTATTGGGTTCGAGACCAGCGCAGCAGGAGCTCCAGATACCGACCTCTTCGCCCAGGTGGAGATCCCGGTCGTCCTGGTGGGAACCTCTTACAGTCAGGATGAGCGCTGGAACTTCGCGGGCTGGCTTCGCCAGGCCCTCGGCAGCGACGTACTGGTGGCTGCGCAGCGGGGCGAAGGGCCCTTCGAGCCGATGGTCGAATACCTGGGCGGAGACGCCTTCCGAAACGCGCCGCCCCAGGTCGTGGTGTGGGAGGTGCCGGAGCGCTACCTGAGCAGGAGATGGCAGACGGGAGAGGGTGGAGAGTGAACAGCGAACGTGAACGCCCGAAGGTCCGCATCCTCGCGCTGTTGCCGATGCTGCTCCTCGGCCTGGCCCTCGCCCAGCCGGGCAGTCTCCTCGAGCTGAGCGGCACCGGTACCCTTTCCGCCGCCCAGGTCGACGCCCGCACCGCCGGCCGCTTCCGCAACAACGGGGAGACGCCCCCCTCTGCAGCGACCGCCGTGGACACCTACCTGATGCGCTACGAGAGCACCTGGCCGGACGGCGAGCCGGCCCTGATCACCGCCCAACTCTTCGTGCCGCATGAGATAGCGCGACCCGCCAACCTGTTCGTGTTCGGGCCCGGCTCGACCGGCCTAGTGGAGGCCTGCGCGCCCTCGCGTCCCTTCGTCGAGAACGGCAGTTACGAGACCTACAACGCCTACACGCTGGCCTACGCGGGCCAGGGCTTCATCTCCCTCATGCCCAACTACATGGGCTTCTTCGACGTCGGCGTGATCCAACCCTACTTCGACCGTGTCGCCGAAGGACGTGTTCTCCTCGACGGCATCCGGGCGGCCGACGCGGCACTCGAGCGGCTGGGAACGGACGTGGACGACCTCCCCGCGTTCGTGGGAGGCTACTCGCAGGGCGGACACGCCGCATTCGCGGCAGCCGATCTGTACGACGAATACGCGCCAGAGGTAGACCTGGCCGGGGTGGTTGGATTCGGTCCCACCACCCAGATGACGGACCTCTTCCTCGAGTTCACCTACGTCGCTCCCTGGGTCATCTACGCCATCGAAACGTTCCAGCCGGGAAGGATCGATCCCGCCGACCTCGTGGCCGAGCCCTACCTGTCGCGGCTGGCGACCGACGCCGAGAGGCTCTGCATCCTGGGCGCGCAGGCCTACTACCCGGCCAGCCCCGACACCCTCTTCCGACCCGCGTTCACGGCGGCGCTGAGAAGCGATGCGCTCGACCAGGAATTCCCCGAGGTGGCCGAACTCTTCGCGGAGAACGACGCTGGCCTGGACGACCACCATCTTCCCGCGATCATCCTCCAGGGAGTGGACGACCCGGTCGTTTCGATCGAATCGCAGCACCGCTTCGTAGCCCAACTCTGCGAGGACGGCAGCAGGGTTCGTTACCCTAACTACCTGCGCACCCGCCACGAAACCCGCTATATCGGCTTCTGGGACGCGATCGGCTGGATGCGTGGCCTCAGTTCGGGCGACCAGCCCCCCTCGGACTGCGAGATCGTCCCGGATTCGCTCTGAGAGGAGTCGCATGCAACGCCTTCTCATGTCCAGCTGCGCGGCGCTGCTCTTGTGCTGGAGCGCGGCCCAGTCGGTGCCGGCCAAACCCGGCGAGCTGATCGACGTCATCGCCGAGGGGACCACGGGCCCCTTCGAGATCCAGCGACTCGCTACCCATCTCTTCGGGAGCCACGGGCCGCCGGTGATCGAGAACTCGGTGGAGACGTACCGCATCCGCTTCTCGTCCAAAGGCCTCGACGGTGAACCGGTGGCGATCTACGCTCAACTCTTCGTACCCGTGATGCCGGCTCCCGCCGAAAGACCCCTGTACGTCTTCGGCTCCGGCACCACCGGCATCGCCGACATCTGCGCGCCTACCCAGGAGCGCGCCTACCCTCACCCCCTGGGCGAATACCGGGCCTACCTGCTCGCCTTCGCCGGTCGCGGCTTCACCGCGATCATCCCCGACTACCTGGGGTTCAACGACCCCAGCAGATATCAGTCGTACTTCAACGCCAAGGCGGAAGCGCAGGTGATGCTGGACGCGGTCAGAGCGGTAGAGGATTTCTACCGGCGCCAGGGGGCCGCCGGTGCCGACCGTAGCGTCTTCCTCGGCGGCTACTCCCAGGGAGGGCATGCAGCCTTCGCGGCCGCCGATCTTCGCGACAGCTACGCACCCGAACTGGAGATCGCAGGGATCCTCGGTTTCGGGGCCACTACCGACGTCGAGAGCCTGCTTCGAGAGGGCCCTTTCTACGCGCCCTACATCGCACTCTCCTACCGTCAGGACTACGGGATCGAGCGGTTCGACCCTTCTCGCCTCTTCGAACCCCGCTGGCTGCCACTCCTCGACGAGGTGGCCGGGCAGGTATGCGTCGACCAGGTGCAGATCCGCTATCCGTTCGCAGGCAGGGAACTCTATAGCGAGGAATTCTACATGGCGCTCTTCGGATTCGACCTCGATGATGAGTTCCCGCGCATCGCGGAGGTACTCGAAGAGAACCACACCGGCCTGTCGGGCCACGGCCTGCCGGCTCTGATCGCCCAGGGGGAGGACGACGTCATCGTATGGACCACCACTCAGAACCAGTTCGTCCGGCAGCTGTGCGAAAGTGGCAGCAAGGTGCACTACCTGGTCTATCCTGGGGTCCGGCATCGTGAGACCCGGCCCGTCGCCTTCGAGGAATCGATAGCATGGATGTACAGCCTCGCCGAGGGACAACCGCCGCCATCGAGCTGTCCACTGCTGGAAGAGCGCCCCGCCGGCAACTAGTCAAGCGGTGTAGTTCTCTCACCGTCGGGCCGACCGATAAGATGACGACAGCGGTTCATAATTCGGAACGATGAGCATCGCGTACGCACAATCGGAGAGGCTCCGCACTCTCAGACAGAAGGCAGAGTCGATAGCGGTGAACGTCACTGCACCGCGCGCGGAAGAGGTGGACCGGGACGCTATCTGGCCCCGTCATACTTTCGATGCGCTAGCCGATGCAGGGCTCCTGAGCCTGCATGTGCCCACGCGTCTGGGGGGGCAGGGTCAGGGGCTCACGGCGCTGCTCCTCGCAACCGAAGCGATCGCTTCGGGCTGCTCCTCTTCAGGTCTTTGCTACGGGATGCACAACGTGGCCACGGCGGTGCTGGCCGCCAAGGCCACCCCCTACCACGAGGAACGGTTCCTCCTCCCCATCGCTCGCGGAGAGCACGTCAGCAGCCTCGGTCTCTCCGAAACGGGCACCGGCTCCCACCTCTACCTGACGGAGACGAGACTCGAGCGCCAGGGGGACGAATACCTGGTCTACGGGCAGAAGCAGTTCATCACCAGTGGTTCGATGGCCGATTCGTACGTGATCTCGACGATGACGACGACAGGTGAGGCGGCGCCAGGCGAGTTCAACCTGCTCGTGCTGGAGAAGGGGAGCGCGGGACTCGAGTGGCTCGAACCGTGGAACGGCTTCGGCATGCGCGGCAACTCCTCCCGTGGCCTGAACTTGAGTGGCGCCAGGGTGGATGTCCGCAACCTGCTGGGGGCCGAGGGGGACCAGATCTGGTACCTGTTCGAGGTCGTCGTGCCCTACTTCATCATGGCGATGGCGGGCGCCTACCTCGGCATCGCGCAGTCTGCTCTCGAGACCGCCATCGGTCACGTCAGGACGAGGCGCTTCTCCCATAGCGGGGAGAGCCTGGCGGAATCCCCGATCATCCAGAGTAGGGTAGCCAGCCTGTGGGCCGACGTGGAGAAGGCGCGCCGGCTCCTCTACCACGCTGCACGACTGGGCGATGAAGGCGACGTAGGCGCTCTGACGGCGATCCTCACGGCCAAGGCCGAGGTCGACGAGATGGTCGTGAGGGTCGCCAACGAGGCGATGACACTCGGTGGAGGGATCGAGTATCGCGAGAACGGCAAGCTGGCCAGGCTGCTGCGCGACGCCCGCGCCGGAAAGATCATGGGACCTACCACCGACTTCCTCAGACTATGGACAGGACGAGCGCTGCTGGGTCTGCCGGTGATCTGAGGGATGCCCCCGGCGAACGAGTCCGCACTCTGGATCACGAACTCACCGAAGCGGCACCGCTCCGCCCCGGGCGGCAATGGTTCGCCGCCTCAGCTGAAGTTCGAATGGGTGTCGCCGGCCGAGCTCGAACGACGACTTGAAGACCTCGCGGGTCACGGTCGTCCACCGCTCGTCGTCGTCATCGACGAGGGGGTCGAGAAGCCGCTGCGGATAGCCCGGACGGTCCACCGTCGCTTCCCGCTCAGCCAGATCCTCTTCCTGGTCCCACCCGAACTGCTCCCCTCGTTCCGCAGCGAACTGCTCAGGGCCCCGATGATCGGCACCAACTGGAGCGTGCTGGAGGCCAACTCCGGGGATCTCTCCGGGGAGCTTGCCGTGGCGGCCAGGTCGAGCCGCCAACGGCGCCAGTTCCGCACCAACCTCGACGCGATCAACCTGAGGCTCGCAAGCCCGACGCCTGCTCCCGACAGCAGCGAGTACCGCAAGCTCGTCATCTCCGACAAGTACCTTGCAACCATCCTCGAGCATGCCGAAGAGGCGATCGTTTCGCTTGACGGTCGGGGCCGGGTGGCAAGCTGGAACCGCGGGGCTACCGGCTCGTTCGGCTATTCGCTGAACGAGGCGCTCGAACTGAGCGTCACCGATCTCGTCATCGAGACCGACCGCAAGCTCCTGACAAGCTGGTTCGAGGAGGCTGCAGGGGGTCGGGCCGTTGCCCAGCGCGAAACGACCTGCCTGCGCCAGGACGGCTCCACCTTCAACGCCGAGGTGACCATGGCTCCGGTCAGGGACGAGGAGGGGGAGACGATCGCCGTCTCGCTGATCGCCCGCGACGTTACCGCACGAAAGGAAACCGAAGAGCAGCTGCGGAACATCCAGGCCGAGCTCGAGAAGCGCGTGATCGAACGCACCGAGGACCTCCGCTACCTCAACGCCGAACTCGAAGCGTTCACCTACAGCGCAAGTCACGATCTGCGGGCGCCGCTGCGTGGGATCGACGGCTTCAGCCAGGCGCTGCTCGAGGATTACCGGGGCAAACTGGACGCCACCGGCGTGAAGTACCTGGAGCGGATCAGGTCGGGGGCGCAACGGATGGGCGAGATCATAGATGCTCTTCTGCTCCTCTCCCGCATCTCGACCGCCAGACTGAGTCGCCGGAGGGTCGACATCGGGAGGCTCAGCAAGGAGATATTGCGGGAGCTCAGCGAGAGCGAGCCGACGCGGAGTGTCGACGTGGAGATCGAGTCCGGCCTGGTAGTACGGGCGGACCCGCAACTCCTCCGCATCGCTCTCCAGAACCTCCTAGGCAACGCCTGGAAGTTCACCCGTGAGCGCGAAAAGGCGTCGATCAGGGTCGGACGCTCGGACGACGAAACGTTCTATGTGAGCGACAACGGCGCCGGTTTCGACATGGCTTACGCGGAGAAGCTGTTCACCCCGTTCCAGCGCATCCATCACCCGAGTAGATTCGAAGGCAGTGGGATCGGGCTGGGTACGGTGCAGCGAGTGATGAACCGCCACGGCGGGAAGGTCTGGGGGCTGGGCGAACCCGATGCCGGAGCGACCTTCTACTTCCGCCTGCCTGACTACGGCGCCGAGGAGGGCACACGCACGGGCGCGGGAGGAACCGCCGATGTATCAGTTGAGGTCGACGGGCCTCGAGGCCAGGAGTGACCGGACTTCGGTCTCGCGAGGAGTCCCCTTGAGCAGCAGGGCGGCCGCATCGAGGAACTCCGGTTCGGCCGAACGCACGATCGCGTCCAGCTCCATCGGGTGTTCCCTGTAGCCGCAACGCAGCAGTAGAACCAGATAGGTCCACCAGTAGCGGAGCGGACCGAGCCGTTCCAGTTGATCGACGTGCACGAGCTCGTGGGCGAGCAGGCGTTGGGTCACTGCGGCGTCGCGCCGAACGAAGACACGGCGCGGCAGGAGCACCTGCGCTATCGCCCAGCGCGGCAGCAGGAAGGGTAATCGGATCAGTCGTACCTTGTCGCTCTTCACTCCAGCCGCCTCTCCCGGTCCGGCTGCCCTGCCGGCAACAGGCCGAGCCGTTCTCTCTCCTGTGGGGGCTCGAGCACATGTTCCTCCCTCGACCGCTCGGCGTCCGCAGTGGTCGTCACACCGCTTGCGACCGATACACGCCCAAGACCCTCCGGCGCGGTACATCATTCGAACAGGCAGCGCTCGACGATGGGGGCCCGACCCGGCGGCGGACCGAAGGCGTCGGCGACTACTGCGCTCGTCGCCGCGAAGCGGCAGGGTGATTATCAGTCGGGTTACGGGGGGACGCGATGACGACACAATCTATCGGAACTCAGCTGACCATCTACGGCCTACTGGGCATGACCTGCGCGCTCGGGCTGCCGCTGTTCCACTACGTGACGGCGTTGATGATCGCCATCATCTGGCGGCACGGTCGTGGTGAGAGGGGCATGTTGGCCTCGATCTGACCGCGCTACGGCTATCGCACGACCTTGCGCCGCATCTGCTGGATCGCGAATGCCGAGAGGAAGCCGCCTACCAGGAGCAGGTAGAGGACGTCCAGCCAGATGCCGGCGAAGTCGCCCATGACGATGCCGCGCAGTAGCTGCACCGAACGGTAGAGCGGAGTCACCTGGGCGATGGCGACCAGTCCTGGCGGGAATCGGTCGGCCACCGGGAAGAAGATGTCGGAGAAGAGGAACGAAGGCGTGAGGAAGAGGGTGAAGTAGTAGGAGTAGACGTCGATTATCGGAATGAGCGAGGTGAAGGCCATCCCGATCGCCGCGAAGCAGAAGCCGACCAGCGCGATCGCGGGCAGGGCCAGCAGCAGGCGCCAGGTGATGGGCGTATCGAAGAAGAGCGTTATGAGGAGGAAGATCCCGCCGTAGATGAGCGAGCGGGTGACCGCCCAGAGCAGTTCGCCGAAAGCGACGTCCTCCATGTTGGCGCGGGTGGCGATGAAGGCATCGTAGAGCTTGGCGAAGTGGAGCTTGATGAAGACGTTGTAGGTGGTTTCGAACGACGCCCCGTTCATGGCCGATGCCGCCACCAGGCCCGGTGCGATGAACGCCAGATAGCTCCCGCCGAACTCGCCGCCGCCGGCAACGTAGAACCCGAGCCCTAGGCCCATCCCCAGCAGGTAGAAGAGCGGCTCGAAGAAGTTGGGGAGAAGAGCGTACAGCCAGCGACGCCGGTAGACCCAGAGGTTCCTCTGCCACACCCGTCCTGCCGCTTCGAGGGAGATCGGTTGCCGCATCGCTACTCCCGCAGGCTCCGTCCGGTCAGCTTTAGGAAGACGTCCTCCAGGTTGCTGGGCCGAACGAAGGCGCCGTGGGCGCCGAGTTCGTCGCGCTGAAGGGCATCGACCGCCGAGGCGCCATCCTCGACGAAGATACTCACCCGCTCTCCGGAGCGGACGATCTCGAGTTCATTGCGGCTGGCGAAACCGGTCAAGCCCTGCCAGTCGTCGGCCTTCACCCTAGCCTCGACGACGAACGGGCGCAGGTGTCTGCGGATGAGGTCCCTGGGCGTCCCCTGGGCGATTATCGACCCGTGGTCCATGATCAGCAGATGGTCGCACAACCGCTCGGCTTCGTCCATGTAGTGGGTGCTCATCAGCAGGGTAATCCCCTGGGAGCGTAGCGCGTCGAGCTTCTCCCAGATCGAGAGGCGGACCTGGGGATCGAGGCCCGTGGTCGGCTCGTCGAGGATCAGCAACTCGGGAGTGTTCATCAGTCCCCGCGCCAGGGTGAGTCGTCGTTTCATGCCGCCCGACAGCTGCCTCACGTCTGCTGTACGTCGGGACGACAGCTCGGCGAATTCGAGCAGTTCACTCGTCCTTCGCTCTGCTTCCATACCCGTGATGCCGTTGAAGCGAGCATAGATCCGCAGATTGTCCTCTACGGTAAGCTCCTCGTCGAGGTTGTCGAGTTGCGGCACCACGCCCATGCGCCGCTTGATCTCCCGGGCTCGCACGCCGCTGGGCATGCCGAAGACCTCCAGCCTGCCGGAACTGGGCGGCGTCACCTGGTAGATCATCCGCATGGTAGTCGACTTGCCCGCGCCGTTCGGCCCGAGGAGACCGTAGAACCTGCCCCTCTCCACTTCGAAGCTGATGCCGTCGACCGCCGTCAGGTTGGCGTACCTCTTGGTCAGATCGGTTGCCTGGACGACTGCAGCCATACGCCTCCCGGCCCCTCGCGAGGAGCGCAACCCGGAAAGACTACCAGAAGCGTTCGCACCACGAGACCGCGTCGTCCAGGGGCAGTTTCTGCGCTATGGCGCGCATGGTGCGGATGTCTCGTTCCGAGTGGCTGGCGAGTCCCAGGTCATCCTGTCGGTCGAGGCGGGGCGACAACCTGTGGAAGCGCTCACCCAGGAGCGCCCGGCACTGGTAGCTGGCCACTTCGACGGTACCGCTCATGATGATGTCGACGAGAGGACGGCCCCACTGCACCGCGCCCCAGTCGTGTCTCTGACCGGCGATGAACTGGGCGACCTCGCCGGTACCGAGGGACAGCAGCGCTATCTCCTCCAGCGGCGGAGGGTCTGCCAACGCGCGGCGGTCCTGCGTCTGTGCGAGGGCGCAGAGTGCCGGGTTCGCCGCGAATACGGCCCCGTCGATGTAGCCGTCGGCCGAGGGGAAGTAGGTGGGGGCCGCGCTCGTTCGCAGGCCGGCATCACGAACCAGCACCTCACCGTCGCTGTCGCTGCCCGGGAAGTTGTGCAGCATCTTCGCCTTCCAGCGGCGCCTCCGCGAGTCGGGTCCGTCGTAACGGGGGTCGTCGCCGTTGTCCAGGTCGAAGGTAGGCAGGAGCACGCGCTTGGCGAGGCCCGACAACGTCATCTCACCGAACAGGCCGCGCAGAACCGACCGCAGGCCCGACTCGTCGTACTCGGCACCGAGCAGGCGCCCGAGGTCGGCGAGGTCGTCGAAGGGCGAGTCGGCGAAGATGCGGGGTCCCTCGACCTCGTAGAGGTGCCGGATCCGGGCGAGCGGCAACCCGGCTGCTATGCCCAGGGCGATGAGGCCGCCGGTCGAGGTGCCGGCCACGAGATCTGCCTTTTCCAGGAGACCCGGCACCCTGCGCTCGAGACGTTCCAGCAGCAGCACGCTCATCAGCCCGCGCATGCCGCCGCTGTCGATCGCCACTATCCGGTAAGGCAAGGGCTCCTCCGGCGCCGCCCCTCGACTCCTGTGTCGCCATTCTAGTAGCCCCGGCGCCTCACGCCCTACCCGGCCGCTCGCCACCGCGGGCTACTCTGAGAAGCGTGACCGATGTCGATCGGATGCCGGCTCGCCCCCCGTTGGCGGGACCCCTCGTCTCCCCCGAGGAGGTCTACCGCGAGGGTGCCGGCGAGCAGAGTTACGCCATCCTCGACGTTCGCTCACCAGCCGAGGTGGCCCGCGGGACGTTGCCCGGCTCGGTGAACGTGCCGATCCTCGAGGACGAGGAGCGCCGCCGGGTGGGGATCGCCTACAAGGAGTCGGGGCAGAGGGTCGCCGTCGAGCTGGGCGTCGAGCTGACGAGCGAGGCGATGCCGGGCCGCGTCGAAAGGTGGCGGGCGGTGTGCCGGAACGGCCCGGCCGTTATCGCCTGCTGGCGGGGCGGGTTGCGCTCGGAGCTGGCGCAGTCGTACCTGGGTGAACCCCGGGTGCCGCGCGTAGCCGGCGGCTACAAGGCCTTGCGGGCGCACCTGGTCGGGAGCCTCGAACGCTCACTGCGCCGCCGTCGACTGCTGGTCGTGGGCGGCATGACCGGCACCGGCAAGACGGAACTCATCGAGTCGCTCAGGGGCGCCGACGGCATGCTTGCGCTCGACCTGGAGGGGCTAGCGAACCACCGTGGCAGCGCCTTCGGCCACCTGGGAGCTCAGCCCGCCCAGCAGACCTTCGAGAACGAGATCGCGGCCCGGCTCCTGCTCGATCCGGCCCGGTTGCTGGTGGTCGAGGACGAGTCCCGCAGAATCGGCGCGCTACAGCTCCAGGAAGCCCTGTTCGCGCCGATGACATCGGCGCCGGTGGCTCTGCTCGAAGCGCCGATCGAGGAGCGGGTGCGGAGGATACACCGGCAGTACGTGCTGGAACCGGCTATCGCCCGTGGTCCGGAGGTCGTGTTGCGGGAGCTTGCCGATTCGGTTTCGCGACTTCGGCGACGACTTGGCGGCGGCCTCGTCGAGCAGCTCCAGGGTGTGCTGGCAGGCGCCATCGCCTCCGACTCGTGGCGGGACAGCGCCGCCCTGGAGCCGTTCATCGCACCTCTGCTGCACGAGTACTACGATCCGCTCTACCGCAAGTCGGTGGAGCGGCTGCGACGCGAAGTGGTGGTTCGGGGCGGGCGCGAGGAGTTGGCCAGTTGGATACGCCGGCAGAGCTGAGACTCACGAAAACCGTCAACCGGGGAGGGTGCGCCGCGAAGCTCGAAGCCGGCAGTCTCGCGACCCTGCTCGCCGGCCTGCCGCGTCAGGAGCACCCTGACCTGCTGGTGGGGACCGATTTCCTCGACGACGCCGCCGTCTGGCGCATCTCGGAGGAGCGGTTGCTGGTGCAGACGGTCGACTTCTTCACCCCGATACTCGACGATCCACGCGATTTCGGTGCCGTCGCAGCCGCCAACGCGCTCTCCGACATCTTCGCCATGGGCGGCCGACCGTTCTCGGCGCTGACGGTGCTGGCCTTCCCCTCGGCGACACTGCCGGGATCGGTTCTGACGGAACTGATGGCGGGGGCGACGGAGCGGATAAATGCCGCCGGCGCTCTCCTCGTGGGCGGTCACTCGATCGACGACGACACCCTCAAGCTCGGTTTCAGCGTGAACGGGTTCGTGGCTACCGGGCAGATGTGGAGCAACCGCGGGGCTCGGCCCGGCGACCGGCTGCTGCTCACCAAGGCGGTCGGTACCGGGACGCTGACCGGGGGACTCAAGAACGACGAAGTGACCGCCGCCGATCTGGCCGAGGCGATCGAGTCGATGAAGCTCCTCAACCTGCTCGACCTGCCGCCCGATCTGAGGGAGGCCGTACACGCAGCGACCGACGTCACCGGCTTCGGTCTGCTGGGCCACTCGCTCCACATCGCCCGCGGATCGAACGTGACGATCGAGATCGAGGCCGGCTCGGTCCCGCTCCTCGCCAACGCCCGTGAGACGCTCGGCCGGGGGATCGTCACCAGGGCTCATGGCAGCAACACGACATACGTGGCGGCGGCCGTCGCCGGACGCGAGAGCATCTCCGAGCTGGATTGGCTGGCGCTGGTCGACCCTCAGACGAGCGGCGGGCTGCTGCTCAGCGTGGCCGGCGAGCGGGCCCAGGAGTTGCTCGCTGCGGTCCGCCCCCGGTTCCCGAGAGCGGAGCTGATCGGGACGGTATCGATAGCCGGAGAGCGGCCCATCGTCGTGCGGTGAGCTGCTGTCCACACAGTCGCGCGCTTCCGTAGGGTCGATACTCGGTCGAGGGGGCCCCACATGCCGAGAGAGAAACCACCGCCGCCGCGCCGCGACCACCCAGACTACGATCCGGAACCGCCCCCCCGAGACCAGTTGGGTGACGACAACCCGAAGGTGAACGAGTACGACCCGCCGCGCAACCGCAACGCATCGTCTGTCGCCGTGTTCACGACCGTCATCGTCGTACTGGTGCTGGCCGTTGCCTACTTCCTGCTGCGGGGCTGAGAGGCCGAGGCCTGCACAGTGCTAAGGGGCTCAAGGGCCGCAGGGCTGCGGGGCTTAGGTGTTGCAGGGCTGACAGGCTGCGGGACCGAGGGGCTGCACGGCCGATTGGCCGCGCCTCAGCTGTAGCGGGCCATCATCCTTTCGAGGGCTTCGCGGGAGGGCCTCAACTTCTCCTCTGGCAGCTCGGCGAGCGGGGTGTCCACCAGGTTGCTCGACTCCGCGAGGTTCGCCCTGCTGGGGTCGTAGTAGAAGAGACCGGTGAGGAACTCGTTCTGCTCCTGGGCTCGCAGCAGGCGGTCGATGGCCGCCACCCGGTTCGAGCTGTCGTACTCCTCTTCGAGTTTGCGCAGAGTGAGTCTCGAACCGTCGTGTAGTTCCACCACCCTCACCTCGCCGGGATCGAAGCCGTCGAGCACGATCTCCTCGGCGAAGGGCACGTAGCCGAGTTCATGCAGCGGCCGTTCGTTGCCGCGGCCGTAACCGTAGCTCTTGGTCGAGCCGTCGTCGTTGTTGAAGGCGACGCAGGGGCTGATGATGTCGAGAACGGCGGTGCCCCGGTGACTGAGCGCGGCCTTCATCAGTTCCCGGACCTGCTTCGCGTCCCCCGCGAAACTGCGCGCCACGAATCCGCAGCCGGCAGCTAACGCCTCGAGGCAGACATCGATGGCCGGGAACTCGTTCTGACCGGCGTACTTCAGCTCCTGGCCCTCGTCGGCGGTGGCCGAGAACTGCCCCTTGGTGAGCCCGTAGACGCCGTTGTTCTCGACGATGTAGGTGAGCCGGACGTTGCGGCGCAGCAGATGCTTGAACTGTCCCAGGCCGATAGAGCCGGTGTCGCCGTCACCCGAAACGCCGATGGCGCGAAGGCCGCGGTTGGCCATGAGGGCTCCGGTTCCCAGCGACGGCATGCGCCCGTGGAGGCTGTTGAAGCCGTGTGACATGCCCAGGAAGTAGGCCGGGGACTTGCTCGAGCAGCCGATACCGGAGAGCTTGATGATCTCGTTCGGTTTGAGCGAGAGTTCGTAGGCGACCTGGATCACCTGATTGGCGATCGAGTTGTGACCGCAGCCCACGCACAGGGTCGAAGGCCCGCCGCCGTAATCAGCCTTGCCCAGCCCGATGGCGTTCGACTTTATCGCTTGCGCCCTATCCACGCTACTCTACCTCCACGATCGCTGCGAGTCGTTCTCCAACCCATCGGGCCGTCAGCGGCATGCCGTCGAGGTGCGCAATGGGAACCAGTCTGGTAGCCAGTTCGGGAAGCTCGCTCCTCAGGATCCCGGTGAGCTGGCCGTCACGATTGAGTTCCACCACCGCCACCTTCGGGTAGCGGCTCACGAACCCACGCACCTCCTCGTCGATAGGAAGCGCTCGCAGTCGCATGAAAGCCGTTCTGAGCCCGCGCTCCGCCAGAGCGTCCCTCGCCTCGTCGATCGCGTATCGGGTGGAACCGACAGCGATTATTCCCAGTTCGGCTCCCTCCGGTTCGTCCACGGCCGGCCGTGGGACGAGCTTCCTGGCGGTATCGAACTTCCGTGCGAGTCGCTCGGCGTTCCTCTGCCAGTCCTCGGGCCGTTCGCTGTAGACCGCGTGTTCGTCGTGTCCGGTGCCACGCGAGAGGTAGGCGGAGCGAGGGTCCGGGTTGCCCGGGAGCGCCCGGTATCCGATGCCGTCGCCATCGACGTCGGCGTAACGGGAGTAGTGTCCGAGCTCCTCGATCTCGCCAGCGCTCACTACCTTGCCGCGATCCAACGGGCGGTCCGGGTAGGTGAAAGGCTCCCCCATCCAGTTGTTCATGCCCAGGTCGAGGTCGGAGAGCACGAAAACCGGTGTCTGCAGCCTCTCGGCGAGGTCCAAGCTCTTCATCCCGAACTCGAAGCACTCCTCTATGGAGGAGGGGAAGAGGATGACGTTCTTCGTGTCGCCGTGGCCGAGCGTATAGACGAAGCCGATATCGCCCTGGCTGGTGCGGGTGGGCAGACCCGTCGAGGGTCCGACCCGCTGGATGTCCCAGATAACGGCCGGCACCTCAGCGAAGTAGCCGAGTCCCGCGAACTCGGCCATCAGGCTTATGCCGGGACCGCTGGTGGCGGTGAGAGCCCGGCTGCCGGCCCAACCCGCGCCGACCACCATGCCGATGGCGGCCAGTTCATCCTCGGCCTGCACGACCGTGAACGTTGCCCGACCGTCCTCTTCGGTCCGAAGTTCTGCCAGGTAGTCGCGAAGGGCATCGACGAAGCTGGTGGAGGGGGTGATGGGGTACCAGGCGGCCACGCTCACCCCGCCGAAGACGGCGCCGAGGGCTCCGGCCTCGTTGCCGGTCATCATGATCAGGCCGTCGGTGGCCTGCATCGGTTCCACGCGGTAGGGATCGCGCTTCTCGAGTTCGGCACAGGCGTACCCGTAGGATCGCCGGACTACGGCCATGTTCGAGTCGACCAACTTCTGCCGCCCCCCGAAGTGGTGACCCAGGGCCTCTTCGATCGTCTCGAGCGGGACGCCCAGCAGATGCGCGAGCGCTCCGACGTAGGTCATGTTGGCGAGGTAGTCCCTGAGCTTCCCCTTGGCCTCGGCGCCCTCCAGGAGTGCCTTCACCGGTACCTCGTAGGCGATCAGGTCGTCTCGTTCGAGAGCGTAGCCGAGGTCGGTGTTGAGCAGCACCACCGAGCCTGCCGGCAGCGCCGAGACGTCCTCGCGTACCGTGGCACGATTGAACGCCACCAGCAGTTCGGGTTCTCGGCGAGCTATGTAGCCGTGTCGGCTGACCCTGATG
This sequence comes from Trueperaceae bacterium, assembly GCA_036381595.1. Lineage (NCBI taxonomy): Bacteria > Thermotogati > Deinococcota > Deinococci > Trueperales > Trueperaceae > Trueperaceae bacterium. Next base: position 27,886 of record DASVCN010000018.1, read on the forward strand.
TGGTACCAGGTTGGCAGGCCCTGGATGTTGGATGGGAAGATGTTCTTGCCGTGGACCGGAATGCCCATCTTGAAGAACGAGCGCAGCAAGGTGAGGTTGGCCGTCTGGCTCCCCGTCCCGTTCGCGGTCGCTACCGCCAGGGAGAAGTCGTTGGTTTTGCTTGCCGGTTCCTGCTGGGCGGCCTGGGCCAGGGTCTGGGTAGCCATTCACTCACTCCCGCCGGGCTGCCGAGGTCCGGCAGGGACGCTCTCGCCCGCAATCATGATTGCGGCCATCGTAACTCCTGCCGCTGTCGCCGTCACTTCCCTTCGGATGGGAGTGAACGGTTTCTCACCTCCGGTCCAGGCGATCCCCCATCAGCCCCTACCGGCCCAGCAGTCCGGTTCGGTCTCGATGAGCGGGCGCTCGATCAACTCCCCGTCCTCCCTGGCGGTGATCTCCCAGGTCGCCAGGTCGGGCCGGAATTCGACCGCCAGCTCCTCCAGGCGGCGCCTGAACTCGTCGTCCCACAGGTGCCGCGAGCAGACCAACCGCTCCACGAAGGCTTCGGGCGCCTCTCCTCCCAGCGCGTAGACCAGCAGTTCGTCGAGCTGGACCTTCTGTCTGCTCGCCACCGGAAGATCAAGCCTCCTCGAAGATCACCTCGTCGTCGACGCCCTTGCCGGAGCTCTTCTTGCCGCCACCGATCGCTTCGATCACCTTCTGGCGTATCTCGGGTATCAGCTCCGGTCGTTCGGTCAGCGCCTCCGCCGCCTTCTCCTTACCCTGACCCAGGCGCTCCTCACCGTACGAGTACCAGCTACCGCTCTTCTGCACCACATCCAGGTCGGTAGCGATGTTGATCAGGTCACCCAACTTGTCGATACCCCGACCGAACATGATCTCCACCTCCGCCTCACGGAACGGAGGAGCAACCTTGTTCTTGGTCACCTTCACCCGGGTGCGGTTACCGACCTTCTCGGCCCCAACCTTCACATCACCCTTACGACGAACCTCCATCCGCACGCTCGCATAGAACTTGAGCGCCCGACCACCAGGAGTCGTCTCCGGATTCCCATACAGAACCCCGATCTTCTCCCTGATCTGATTGATGAAGATCGCCGTCGTCCGCGACTTGTTCAACACCCCCGTGAGCTTACGCAGCGCCTGACTCATCAACCGCGCCTGCAAACCCACGTGAGCATCCCCCATCTCACCCTCGATCTCGGCCCGCGGCACCAACGCCGCCACACTATCGATCACCACCACATCAACAGCACCCGAGCGCACCAACAACTCGGTGATCTCCAACGCCTGCTCCCCCGTATCAGGCTGAGACACCAGCAACTCATCCGTATTCACACCCAACGCCCGCGCATAAGACGGATCCAAAGCATGCTCCGCATCAACGAACGCCGCCACCCCACCAGCAGCCTGCGCCTCCGCCACCACATGCAAAGACAGAGTCGTCTTACCACCCGACTCAGGCCCATAGATCTCGATGATCCGACCCCGCGGCACACCCCCGACACCGAGAGCCAAGTCCACCCCCAGGCTCCCGGTCGAAATCACCCCCAGGTCCAGATTCACACCCTCACTACCCAACCGCATGATCGCGCCCTTACCGAACTGACGCTCGAT